>NZ_JASATQ010000086.1:0-17579 GCF_038440415.1 Sphingomonas sp. OTU376
CGGCATCGATGCCCGGGCCAGCAAGAATGTCCGCTTGGGCGTCGCGCTGGAAGGTGCAGCCGGCGAGAACACCCGTGAGGGCCGCGCGTCGGTGCGGGTGAAGATCGGCTTCTAAGGGAGCTTCGGCGCGGCGCGCGGAGGGGTCTGGAATCCCGCTCTTCGCTGCCGTGCCGGCATCCGGCCTCTTTGGGGGGGGCCGTGGGGGCCCGCGCAGGGGGACTGCGCGGGCTCTCTTTGCTGCGCGCCTTGTAGCCGTCTACGGCAACTGTTCCGTTGCGTAGGGCGCCGCGGTTCCCCCAACCGCAGCGCCCGGCCCTGAGGGGCAGAGAGCCCGCACCGAAAGGTCGTGCGGGCTCTCCCGCTACTTGTCGCCGTCGCCCTCGTCCTCGCCCTGATCGTCGCCCTCGAGATTCCGGGAAGGGTTCTGATCCAGCGAGAAGCCGGGTGCGACGCCGGCCCGCAGCGTCTTGAGGGCGTCGCTTGCATCGGCGCCCGATTGGGTAAGCGTGATCGCCAGCGTGCCGGGGATCACGGTGAGCAGGTAGTTGGCCGACAGCGCCAGCGTCCCCTGCCCGATCGCATAGCGGCCGACCTGCTCGCCCGCAGTCCGCGCCAGCGCGCCACCGAAGCTATCGCCGCTCACCACCGATCCGCCGGTGACGGCATAGGTGAATGCGGGATCGGGCTGGCCGAGGAGCTTGGTCATGTCGGCCACCGTCACCGTAACCGCACGGCGGGTGATGTCGGCGGTAACCGGCGTGCTCGACAGGGTGACGGTGTAGTTCGCCGCATCCACGCCCGAGAGCGCAAGGCCGCTCACCTGCACCGTGCGGCCGGTGCCGGCATTGGCATCCGCGAAGCGATAGCTCGCCGTACCGGTTACCGTGTCGCCCGAGATCAGCCCGGTCAGCGCGATGCGGCCCGTGGCGGTGGTGGTGCCGTCATAGGTCCGGCTGTCCGCCGTGGCGGTGGCGCTGATCGCCTTGGGGGAGATCACGGCGCTGCCGCTGGCGGTGCCGCTGACCGTGTAGTTGGCCGCATCGGCACCGTTGAGCGCCAGGCCCGTGGCGGTGGCGATGCGGGTGCCGGCATTCTTGCTGTCGAAGGCGATGCCCGCGGCAGTGACGCCAACCGTGTCACCCGCGATAAGACCGCTCAGGCCGAGCGTGCCGGTGGCGGCCGTGGTGCCGTCATAGACCCGCCCGTTCGCCGCCAGCGTGGCGGTGATCGCCTTGGCGAGGATATTGGCCAGGGCGGTCGCGGTAGTGCCGGTCAGCACATAATTGCCCGCGTCGCCGCCCGACAGACCGATCCCGCTCGCAGTCACCGTGCGGCCCGTGCCCGCGTTCTTGCTGTCGAAGGCCATGCCGGCGCTGGTCGCCGAGACCGCGTCACCGGCGACCACGCCGTTCAGCCCAAGCGCGCCGGTGGCGGCCGTGGTGCCGTCATAGGTCTTGCCGTTGGCCGACAGGGTCGCCGTGATCGACTTGGCAAGGATGTCCGCCAATGCCGTCGCACTGGTGCCGGTCAGCACATAATTGCTCGCATCCACGCCCGAGAGGCTGACCCCGCTAGCGGTCACCGTGCGGCCCGCGCCGGCATTCTTGCTGTCAAAGGCGTAGCTGCCGGCCGCGCTCACCTGGTCGTTGCCGACCAGACCGCCCAGGCTCAGCGTGCCGGTGGCGGCAGTGGTGCCGTCATAGGTCTTGCCATTGGCCGACAGGGTCGCGGTGATCGCCTTGGCAAGGATGTCCGCCAGCGCCGTCGCGCTGGTACCGGTCAGCACATAGTTGCCCGCGTCCACCCCCGACAGGGTGATCCCGCTTGCAGTGACCGTACGGCCCGTGCCCGCATTCTTGCTGTCAAAGGCATAGCTGCCGGCCGCACTCACCTGGTCGTTGCCGATCAGCCCGCCAAGGCCCAGCGTGCCGGTGGCGGCGGTAGTGCCGTCATAGGTCTTGCCATTAGCCGACAGCGTCGCCGTGATCGCCTTGACCAGGATCTCCGCCAGCGCAGTCGTGCTGCCGGCCGAAAGGACATAGTTGCCCGCATCAGCGCCCGACAGGGTGATGCCGTTCGCCGTGACGAGATGCGTGCCGGCATTCTTGCCGTCAAAGGCCATGCCGGTGCTGTTCGCCGACACCGTGTCGCCCGCGATCAACCCGTTCAGGCTCAGCGTGCCAGTGGCGCCCAGCGTGCCGTCATAGGTCTTGTCGTTGGCGGTCAGTATCGCGCTGATCACGCGCGGATCGATCACGACCGTGCCGGGCACGAAGGCAAAGGTGTAACCCATCTCCGAGCTGAGCGTGCCCAGCGAGCTATAGGCGAAATAGGTGCCGGCATCGCTGCCGACGCCGCTGATCGCTGCCGCGCCGCCATAGGCATTGGCGGCACTGTCGCCATTGACCAGACCGGTGATCGTCGTGGTGACGTTCGGTACGGTGCCATCATAGACGAGGTGCAGACTCGACGGGGTGACCGTCAGCACCGGGCGATAGCCATAGACGAAGCGATTGCCTGCATTCGGCGCGGTAGCGAAGCTGCCGGTGCCGAAATCATAGGCGTCGCCATAATAGCTGGTCCCCGCCAGCCCGCCGAAATCGTTGAGCGGGTCGGAGGCGCCGGGATTGCCGCCCGTCTGGGTATAGACCAGCCAGCGGCCGTTCGAGGCGCTCAGCGCGCCTGCCCCGGCCAGGTTGGTGAACCGGCCGTCCGAGGCGAGCACGATCGCATCGCCCGAAGCGGCGGAGACGATGCTGCCATTGGGGCTGATCTCCAGCCCCCCATGCGAGGCGATCGAGACGGCGCCGCCGTTGCCCTGGACGAGCCCGTCGATCACCAGCGAGGTCATATTGCTGAGCTTCAGGCCATTGGCCGAGAAGTCGTCGAGCGTGCCGATGCGGTTGTCGCCGCCCAGCGTCGCCGCGCCGGTGACGTTACCCTGCAGGCGATCGATGACGATGTACCAGGCATTCTGGGTCAGCCCGCCCGTGACCTGCAGGTCGAGCACGCCGCTCACCTCGACCACGCCGTCGAGGCTGAGGCCCCGGAGGTTGCGCAGCGCGAAGTTCCCGCTGCCGACCGTGACGCTGCCCAGGCTGCCGATGTGCGAACCGGTCCCGCCATTGTCGAGATTGACGTTGCCGCCCATCGCGACCACGCCGAGCGTACTGGCCGAGATGCCGGCGGCGTCGATCCCGCCCGCCACCGAGAACGACACGTCACCGCCGGTAACGGTGCCGACGCTCAGATTGCCCAGGCTGGCGCCGAGGGTGATCACGAAGTGGCCCGACACATTGCCCAGCGTCGTGTTGCCCTGGCCGCTGACGTTGATGAGGCCGGCGCTGGTGGTCAGGTTACCCAGCGCGAGCGTGCCGCCCGGCCCCTGCACCAAGAGAGCGCCCACCGCATCGATGTCGCCAGCCGAGAAATCGCCGGCCGCCACTGCGATCTGCACCGTGCCGCCCTCGATCGCGCCAAGGCCGTCGGCCTGATGAAGGTTGATCGCGAGATTGCCGTCCGCCTGGATGCTCGTGCCGCTCGCCAGCGACCCCGCGTTGCTGAAGATATTGGTGCCAACGACCGAAGCCGTATTGGCGGCGCCGAACTGCAGGTCCCCGCCCGAGACGAGCGAGAAGCTGTTGGTGCCGGTGGACGTCAGCTTCGCGCTGGCCAGCGTCAGATTGCCGCCGGCGTTCAGCGTGATCGCGTTACCTGCCTGCAGGTTACCGATGTTGAGCAAGCCATGCGACGCGTCGATGTCGATCGCGCCGCCAAAGGCGAAGTCGGTCGTGCCGAAGTCGAAATCGCCGACCGTGTCGGTGATGGCGAGCGAGCCCGTGTTCGCGCCACCGGAGGCCAGAGCATTGCCCGAGAAGTTGCCGGCGGTGACCGTATAGTTTCGGCCGACACTGAGCGTGTTCGAGATCGCGGCCGTGCCGGTGCCGGCATCGATCGTGACGTCGCGGCCCTCTGCCCATTGCAGGGCAACGCCCTGACCAATGGCGGTGACGTCGCCGGCTGCGGTCAGCGCCAGTCCGCCGGTGATAGCGCCGTCCCGCGCTTCAACCCGGATATCGCCCGAGGAATTGAGCGACCCGGTGGAATTGAGATCGCCATCGGTGTCGATGATCGTCACGTCGCCGAGGCGGGTGGCCCCGCCGAACAGCGAGGGGCTGAGCGTGAAGGTGCCGAAGTCCGCCGCGGTCAGCGCATAGCTGCCACCGCTGCTCTGCGCGTCCATGATGCTGAGCTGACCCGGCGTCGAGACGGTGATGTCGTTGCCACGCAGCAGGTTGATCCCGAGATCGCCTGAGGCGTTCGCGATGCTGACATCGCCGGCGTCGGCGGTAACGCGGTCGAAGACGCCGATCGCGCTGGTAAGGTTGACCGACACGTTGCCGCCAAGCGAGATCACCGTCGCGCCGCCGGTGAAGCACCCGCAGCCTCCCAGCGTTCCACCGACCTGGATATCGTTGCCGGCAGCCGCGAGCGTTCCGGCATCGGCGCCTAGCGTGACATTGCCCTGCCCCGTCAGAGTGAAGCCATTGCCTGCGATCACGCCGCGCACCGTGGCTTCGCCGCCTGCCACGAAATCGCTGAGGCCGCCGACCGAGATCTGGTTCATCGCCAGGTCGCCAAACGCACTGACGAACGCCACGCCCGAAGCGGTCAGGTTGTCGAGCGTGATCCCGCCATTGGTGCTCGACAGGTCGGCATCACCGCTCGAGCTGAGCGACGCCGCGCGGATCGTCGATCCCACGATCTCGATATACTGGCCGGAAAGGTTGCTGATCGCAGTAGTGTCGACGGTGCCGTCGGCCACCAGATGGATACCGTTCGCGGTGATCCCGGCGCCGCCCAGCGTCAGGTTGCCGCCACTGGCCTCGAGCAGGAGAACTCCGCCCCGGGCGGAATTCACGAAGATCGAACCCGCCCCGGTGATGGCGGTGGCGTCGCCAGCAAGCCCGGCAAGCGTGTCGATCGACAGGTTGCCATGCTGCACCTCGACCCAGGCCGTGTTGGCCTGAACCAGGTCCAGCGCCGCGGAATGGTCGAGATACACCCGGGCGCCGGTCGATCCGAGGATCGAGACGGTGCCGGTGGAGCCCGCCGCGCGCTCGAAATAATGGTCGCCGGTGATCGAAGCGTCATCGTCCGCGCCAAGTTTCGCCGCGCCGATAACGCTCTGCACGCTAAGGCTACCGGTCGCGCCGGTGAGCTTCGCCTGGCGCAGCGTGGCGTTGCCGAACAGCGAATAGACACTGATATCGCCGCCCGCACTGGCATTGCCGACCGTGGCGGCGCCGAACTGGGCCGACACGCTGGCATTGGTGCCCGCCTCGATACTGCCGGTCACGTTGAGCGCCTGGCTGCTGCGAAGCGTCGCGCTGCCGCTATCGGCGATAGCCTGGAAGATCGTGAAGCTGCCGCTGGTGGCGGAGACGTCGAGGTCGGTCGCCGCGATCAGCTGGTAGACATCGGCCGAATTGGCGGTGCCCGTCACCGCACCGGACAGCGAGCGGATCGTGCCGTTGCTGAGCAGGCCGGCGACCGAGAAGTCGATATCGCCCGCATATTCGAGCGTGTTGCCGCCCATGTCGAGCGCGCCCGTGGCGGTCAGCGCCCAGGTGCCGCCGCGCGTGCCGCCCGGCGCAAGCGCCGCGCCCGCGAAATTGCGGCCGGTGAGCGTATAGTCGTTGGCGACGAGCAGGAAATTGCGAACGTCGATCGTGCCTGCATTGGCGACCAGCGTGACATTGTTCCCGCTGAGGCCGCCGATGCCGATATTGGCGGCGCGGATCTCCACATCCCCGTTCGCGCCGAGTTGGACGCCGGTGTCGGCGTCGAGCGCGCCGGCCGCGATTTTGATCAGGATGTTCCCGGTCGCGCCGATCGAGGTCGGCAGGAAGAGGTTGCCGTTGTCCTGGGTGATGGTCAGGTTGACGATGCCGCAGCCACAGGGCGACAGCGCGCCCGCGTTGAAGCCGGCGCCGCTCCACAGCGTGTAGTCGCCGGTGACGGTCACCCCGGTCGCATTGACCGAACCCAGCACCGAGCGCAGCGAGACATTGCCGCCCGAAACGGTGTCCAGCATCAGGTCGCCCGTATTAACCTGGGCCTGGACCGCGCCCGAGACGGCGGCGACCGAGAGCGCATTGTTCATGCGGTAGAGATTGACGGTCGCGCCGCCCGCGCCCGCGTTGATCGCCGCGCTGCCCGTCCAGCCGTTGAACTCCAGGGTATTGTCCGCCGAGATGCTCGCCGGGCTGACCGCGCCGAGGGTCACGCCGCTGCCGCTGAACAGCATGTTGTGGTCATCGGCTTCGTTGTCGACACCGCTCGTGCCGATCAACGCCCCCACGATCGACACCGCCGTCGCCGCGGAGACCGCGATGTCGTCGCCGGCCCGGACGGTGAACAGGCTGACCGCGCCATTGTGGCTGGTCACCGAGACATCGCCGCCCGCGTCGATCGCCGAGGTGATCGAGACGAAGCTGTCCGCCTCGAGCGATAGGTTGCCGGCCGCGGTGACGGTGGGCGAGCCGATCGTCAGGCTGCCGCCTGCCACGGTGACGCTAGCATCGCCCGGGCTGGCGAGCGCGGTAAGGACGAGGTCGCCGACATTCCTGATGCCGATGTCGCCGGTCATGGTGCTCAGCGAGAGCGTGCCGAAACGGTTGTTGCCCAGCAGGCTGATGCCATTCCGCGCCGACAGCGTGGTCGAACTGGCGGTGATCGCCCCGCCCGACTGCGTGATCTGGCCGCCGGTCGAAGTCAGCTGGACGGCGTCGGCGACGATATCCGCGGTTATGTCAAAATCGGCTGCCTGCGAGAAGCTGAACAGCGTCGGGTCGATCAGGCCGAGGCGCAGGATGTCCTGGTTGGTGAGGACGACGTCGCCGATCGCCTGGATGTTGAGCGTGCCGGTGTGCAGCACGCCGGTGCCGCTGTTCTGGATCGCCGGCCCCGACGCCAGCGTGCTGATCAGCGAGATGCTGTGGCTGCGATCGGTCGTGACATCGCCAACGATGGTCAGCGAACGATCGGTTGCGACCGCGATGTCACCGTTCGTGGCGGTGATCGTGCCCAGCGCCGAGATATGGTTGGCGCCGGTCAGCAGGAAGTTGCCGGTGGCCATGCCCTCGATATTGGCGGCGCTGACGATCGAACCGCTGGCCTGGGTGACCGAACCGTTGGCGGCGCTGAGGAATACACCGCCCCCACCGCCCGCCTGGACGACTCCGGTGATATCCACCGACGCGGCGCCGAGCCCGATATAGCCGCTGCCGGTCAGGATATCGCCGAAATGGCCGACAGTGTCGGTGCCGAAATTCAGGCTGATGTCGCCGGTGATGTTCTGGGCGCTGATCGTGCCGCTGATGGCGCTGTGCGCGCCGGAGGCGGTGATCGCGTTGTAAGCGCGAAGGTACAGATCGCCGTCCACCACCGCACTGTTAAGATAGATGCCGCCCATCGAGGTGGTGACGCTGGCATCGCCGTTGAAGTTTAGATTGAGCTCGAGCTGGCTCGACGACGCAATGATGCCGGTCAGCGTCGCGGTGCCGGCACTGCCGGTGTTGCTGAGGCTGATCATCTGCGCCCGCAGCGCGCCGTTCGAGCCCATGCCGAGCGCAAAATCGGTCGCCAGGCCCGAACGGACAAAGGCGATGCTGTTGGCGGCGTTGATATAGCCGGTGATCGCGGTCTGGCCGACGCCGACCGAGATATTGTTGCCGAACAGATAGCCGAGGCGGTCGATCAGATTGTCGCCGGTCAGTTCGATATCGTTGCCGGTGGCATCGACGTTGAGCAGGCTGGCCTTGACCGAGTCCGCGGTGATGCGGCCGACGGTGAGGTCGACCGTGCCGTTCACGGCCGAGATCAGGTTGCCGCCCAGGATGTTGGAGGTGGTGATGACCGTAATGCCGCCGTTCTGCGACACCAGCCGATCGATATAGTTGAAGGTTCCGCCGTTCAGATCGATGTTGCCAGCCGCGGTGACATCGACAGTGTTGGCGGTGAACAGAGCGCCGGGGTTGGATACGCTGCCGGTATCCGAATAGAGGCCGAACTTGCCGCCGACGACGCTGTTGCCGCTGGCCCAGAGCTCGATGTCGCCGACGTTGCGGAAGAGGAAATCGCCGCTGGTGGTGACCAGCCCGAGCTGATCGACCACATTGGCCTGGCGCAGATCGGCGCTACCCGCATTGACCGCCAGCGACTGGGCGGTGATCGTGCCGCCGGTCTGGGTGATGCCCGCGCCGCCGTTCAGCGAGGCAGTGGTGCCGGCGGTGACGTCGCCGGTCAGCGCATAGGCGGTCGAGCCGTAATAGGTCAGCTCGGTGCCGGCACTGAGCTTGGCGAGAGTGCCGATCACATTGCTCTGGTTGAACGAGATCGAGCCATGCGCCGTCGCGGCGAGCGAGCCGCCGTTCATCACGCCCGACTGCCAGATATTGCCGTTGGTCGAAGTCAGGTCGATCGCGCCGGTGGTCCCGGCATCGATCCCGCCGACGGTAAAGGCCCCGTCGTTCACGAAGGTCACGTTGTCGCCGCTCAGCGAGACGGTGCCGCCGGCATCGACAAGATTGGCCGCATCGAGCGTGACGTCGCCAGCAGCGTTGACGTAGAGCCAGCCCGCCTTGATCCGCCCCCCGGTCTGGTCGACCGCGCCGCCGGCATCGAGGCTGAAATAGCCGCTCGCATCGATGTTGCCGGTCAGCGCGACCGCGTCGAGGCTCTTGATCTCGACGTCGCCGAAGCTGCTGCTCAGCGTGCCGAGCGCGGCGATATGGTTGGCGGCGCCATCAAGGGTCACACTGCCATAGCCGCTGGCATTAAGCAGATTGGCGGTGATCGAACCGGAGGTCTGGCGCACGAAGCCACCATTCGCGGTGCCGCCCAGCGTGACGGTGTCGCCGCGAATATCGCCCTGGATATCGAGCAGGCCCGACAGGATCGAGACGTCGCCGGTGGTCGTGGTCGCCCCGTAGACATAGCTCAGATTGCCGGTGATCGAGATGCCGGTCGCCGCCTGAAGCGTGACGCCGCCGCTGTTGACCGCACCGCCCGCCATCGAGATAGAGCCGTTCTGGCTGGTCAGGAAGGTCTGGAACATCCCGTTCTGGAGCGCACCCGCTATGGTGAAGCTGCCGTCGTTGACGAACTCGAACTGGTAGCCGCTGAATCCGCCGATCGAACTGACGTGACTGGCGGTGTTCAGGAAGACGCCGCCGCCGATCGGGTTCACGGTCAGGAGGTTGGCGGTGATGTTGCCGCCGCTGATGTCGCCGCCATTGTAGATCGTGACATTGTGGCTGCCGGCATCGATAGCGTCGATCTGCAGCGCCACCTCGTTGCGCAGGCTGAGGTCCGACCCGGTCGAGATCAAGCCGATGCGGCTGATCCGGTTGCCGGTGTTGTCGAGCACGACATTGGTGCCGGTCGCCGAGAAGGTGCCCGCAAGGATCGACGTGCCGGCGAGCTGAGTGACGCTGCCGGTATCCGAGATCATCTCGACGATGTGACCGGCGGCGCTGATGTCGCCGAGCGCAAAGTCGCCGGTGTTGCGGAAGCGCAGGTCCTTGCCGTTCGAGTTCAGCGTCGCATTGCCGACCTGGTTGTGGTTGAGCAGGCTGATGCCGTTGGCGGCCCCCACGCCGCTCGTCGCCTCGAGGAAGTCGCTGTGGATCGCGCCGGTGCCGACCTGGGTGATGTCGCCGCCAGCGACAAGCTTCACCAGGTCGTGCGCGGTGATCTCGCCGTCGAGCGCCAGGCCCGTGGTGGTGCGCACCGAGATCCCGTCGAGCGCGGTGATGGCGTTGAGCGTGCCGATCGAATTGAGCTGATCGAGCACGATGTCGCCGCCGACGGCGCTGGCAGTCAGCCGGTCGGCCGTGATCGCGACCGTCTGGGTGATGTCGCCGCTGTCCGCAGCGAGCGAGAGCAGGCCCGGCGCGTTCACCGTGCCGAGCAGGATCGCGTTCGCCGAGTGGAAGAAGATGTTGCCGACGTTCGAGGAGAAGGAACTGGCCGTGGTGCTGCCGACATTGTTGGCGCTGTCGAGCCGGATCAGGCCATAGGCCGACGAGGCGATGTTGCCGGCGGTGATGATGCCGCCGCTCTGGGTGAGCCCGCCGCTGGTCGAATCGAGCGTTACCTGCTGTCCCGCGGCAGTGACGTTGCCGGTGAGTTCATAGCCCAGGAAATTGTTGAACGAGATGCCGCCCGAAACTGCATTCGACAGCCCGGCGATCTCGCGGATGTTGTTGTTCGCGTGGAGCTGCACGCCGGTCTGGGCGCTGACGCCAAGCGATTGGGCGGAGATCATGCCGGCCGCGGCCTGGCTGACCGCGCCATTGAGCGACGTGAGCGAAACCGCCTGGCCGGTCGCGGTGATGCCGCCGTCGATGCGCAGATCGCCGCTGTTGGTCAGCACGATGCCGCCGCTGGTGCTGTTGGTCGCCTCGGAGATCGAACCGATCGTGTTGCCCGAGTTGCTGAAGTCGATGCCAGTCGCCGCCTGAAGCTTGACGTAACCGACACCCAGGGCAGTGGACTGAGTGATCGATCCGGTATCGGAGATCAGCGTCAGCAAACCCCCGCCGTAATAGAAGCTGAAGTCGCTGTTGGCGACGATGTCGCCCTGGTTACGGAACGCGATCGCGAGCCCGCTCGAGTTGAGATAGTTGCCGGTCGCGCCGACCTGGTTCGCCCCGACCAGGCTGATGTCGCCGCCCGTTGCCGAAATGCGACCGGCAACGATCCGACCGGTACCGCTCTGGGTGATCGCGCCATCGGTGGACAGGCCGATGCCGGTGGCGGCGGTGATCGTGCCGGCGCTCTGGTTGAGCGTGTGGCCGCTGAGCTCGATGCCGCCCGCTGCGGTGACGTCGCCGATGATGGCGAGGTTCGAGTTCGAGCCGTTGATCTGGATATCCTCGCCGCTTGTGACCGCGTCGAGGGTGTTGAGGCTGGTGAAGTCGAGATAGAAATCGC
The DNA here is from genome assembly GCF_038440415.1 of Sphingomonas sp. OTU376. Classification (NCBI taxonomy): domain Bacteria; kingdom Pseudomonadati; phylum Pseudomonadota; class Alphaproteobacteria; order Sphingomonadales; family Sphingomonadaceae; genus Sphingomonas; species Sphingomonas sp. OTU376. Next base: position 11,002 of record NZ_JASATQ010000086.1, read on the forward strand.
CGTTGGCGCTGCCGGTGAGCCGGTCCGCGCTGAGATAGCCGTTGCTGTAGACGGCGCCGCCCGAATAGAGCGCCAGCGTGCCGCCCACGGTGCCGTTGTTCATCGTAATGTCGGCGGGCGTGTGCACGGTCAGCGAGCCGCCGACCGACAGGCTCTGGGCGATCGTGGTGGCGAGCGCCGAGCGCAACGTCGCGTCGCCGGTGACGTTCAACCCGAAGGTGCCGACCAGATTGGCGTTGTCCAGGATCGCCGAGGCGTTGGTGCCGGTGGTCGTGACGTTGAGCCGGTTGGCGGTGATGACGTTGCCGGTCGCCTGGCTGAGGCCGTCTTCCGCGGTGATCGAGACGGTCTGTCCGGCGGCGGTGATGTCGCCTTCCAGGGTGACGTTGCCGAGCAGGTTGAGCGCGATGCCGCCGCTGCCGCTGTTGGTGATCGTGCCGAGATGGTTGGCGGCGATCTGCCCACCGGCGCCCGCCGCCGAGTAGATGCCGTTGGCAGCGGAGAGGGTCAGCGTGCCGGCCGAGGACGAGCCCGCGCCGGTGAAATTGATGTTGCCGCCCGAGGTGATCGTCGCCGCGCCGGTGGCGTTCAGCCGGAGGTTGAGGTCGCCATAGGACAGGAAGCTGCCGCTCCCCATCGTGATATTGGCCTGGCCGCCGACGATGTTGATGACATTGCCCATGTCGAGCGTGCCGGCGGTGTTCAGGTTCAGATTATAGGTGTTGATCACCCCGCCCGGGCCCTGGGTGATGCCGGCGGCATTGGTGATCGTGGTGGTGCCGCTGACCACGATGTTGCCGTTCAGGCCAAGCACCCCGGTCGACAGGTTTGAATTGGCGGTGAAGTCGCCGCCGTCGATCTGGATGGAATCGAGATTGTCGAGCGCGTTGGCGCCCAGCGTGGCGCTGCCGTTCATCAGGCGGAGCCGCAGATATCCACCGGTGATCGTGCCGCTGTCCTGCGTGAGGTCGCCGTCGCCGACGAAGAAATAGACATACTGGCCCGGCGCGGTCACATCGCCGGCGATGCGCATGTCGACATCGGAAGCGATGGCGATCCCGACATTGGCGGCGCTGCTGCTGTTGGTCAGGCCGTCGACGGTGTGGATCTGGTTGCCGATCTGGCTGAGCACCAGCCCATCGACCGCCGAGGCGGTGAGATGGTTGGCGATAACGGTCCCGCTGTTCTCACGGATCTCGCCGGCATCCGCGATGAGCGTGACATGGTCGCCGCGCACATTGCCGGCGATCTGGAAGCCGTTGATGTCGTGGAAGCGCACATCGCCATCGGCGGTGAGCGCGCCCAGCGTACCGACGTCGTTGGCAGCACCCAGCGTGATCGCGCCGGTAGCGCCGCCGGCGGTGGCATAGAGCGACGCGGCGGTTAGCGTGCCGCTGGTCTGGATGATCGCACCCTGCGCACCGAGCGTAAGCCTGCCGCCGACAGCGACGTTGTTGAGCAGGCTGAGCGACGTGCTGCTCGTCGTGATCGTGGCATCGCCCGAGGCGCTGAGAGCGCCGAGATAGGTGAAGCTGTTGGCGGCGTTGCCGAAGCTGATGGTGCCACGCTCCGCAATCGCGGACAGCGCGGTGGCGCTTATGGCGCCCGTCGAAGTGATCGAGCCATTGTCCGAGGTCAGCGCCAGGTTGCCGCCCGAGGTGAAGCCGCCGAGTGCGTCGAGATCGATCGATCCTGCGTTGCGCAGGATCAGGCCGCCATTCGTGGCGACGGAAACCGAGCTGCCGGCGCTGTTGAAGCTGTTCGCACCGTTGAAGATGATCGCGTAACTGCTCAGCGCGATGGTGTTGGCCACGACCCGGGTGGTGGTGCCGATCTGGCTCAGGTTGCCCACGCTGGTGAGGTGGACGTCGTCGCCGGTGATCGTGCCGCCGAACTGCGAGATTCCGCCCGTATTCGCCCGCAGGTCCACGGTGCCTAGCGTGCTCGTACCGGCGGTGACGTCGCCGAGGATCTGGAAGCTGTTGGCGTCGGTGAGCAGCACATTCCCCGACGTCGTGATCAGCTTGCTGACGCTGTTCACGTCCGTATTGAACGTGAGGTCGATCGCCCCGCCTGCGGTGAGCGACAGGTCGCCCGCCCGAATATAGGCTCCGAGCACGCCGCCCGCGGTGGTGACGACCGCGTTGCCCGTGGTGCTGACGGTGAGGTCGAGCGTGGAGGTGCCGGCATTGTTGAAGGTGACGGTGCCGCCGCCCTGCGACGTGCCACCGAAGCTGCTGAGGCTGTTGGCCTTGTCGAGCGTGATGCTGCCGGCCGCGCCGGTGAGCACGGTGTTGCCGGTCACGATGCCGGCGCTCTGGGTGATCGAGCCGATATTGGCGATCAGGCTGGCGGCGAAGAAGTTGCTGGTCGCGGTCAGGTCGATGCTGCCATCGGCGACCAGCGTGAAGCCGCTGTTGACCGAGGACGCGCCCAGGTTGATGTCGCCGGCGGTGTAGACCGTGGCGTTGACTGCGGAAACGGTGAGCGTGTCGGCATCGACCTTGCCATGCGGCGTCGTGACGACGCCGACCGTGGTGGTGCCGGTGGTGATATTGCCACCGCTGGCGAGCGCGACGGTGCCGGGCGCGGTGATGTTGCCCTCGATGGCGAAGCCGTTGGTGTCCGCGATCCGGATGTCGCCGGTGGCGGTGGTAAGTCCGGTGAGCGTCGTGAAGTTGTTGGCCTGGGTCAGATTGATGCCGGTGGCGGCGTTCGCGATCAGCGTAGCGACGGCGATAGCGCTCGTCTGGCCGATGCTGCCGGTATCCGACGTCAGCGTGAGCGTGCCGAAGCTGTTGGCGGTGCCCGGCAGCGTGATGCTGCCAAGGTTGCGGATCGTGACGTTCTTGCCGTTGCCGTGGCCGAAATCGAGCAGCTGACCGAAATTGTTCGCGCCGCCGAGCAGCAGGTCGCCGCTCGTGCCCGTGTAGAGCCGGTCCGCGGTGATCGCGCCGGCGGGCTGGTTGATCCCCTGGATGGCGTAGATATTGACGCCGCCGCCGGTGATGTTGCCCGTCAGGCCGAGCAGCGAGTCGCTGAAGATGTCGATATCGGTGCCGCCGGTGTTCCTGGCGGTCAGGTCGCCGAGCGAACCGATGTGATTGTTGCCATAGTTGAAGACGAGCTTGCCGTTGGCGGCAGTGGCGCTCAGCCTGTCGGCGTTGATCGGGCCGCCGATGATGTCGCCGGTATCGGAAATCAGCGTGGTGTAGTGGTTGCTGCCGGCCTGGTTGGCGGATCCGCTCATGTTGATCGTGCCGACCGCGCGCAGCGTCAGGTCATGGGTGACCGTATACATGCTGATCGCGCTGATCTCGTTGGCGCCGATCAGCGACACATCGGTGGCGCGGAGGCTCAGGCCGTAATCGCCGGTCACCACCTTCGCGCTGGCGTCCTGGAGGACCGACTCGGCGGCATCGAGCTCGATGCTGTAACCGCTGATCGTGCCGCTGTACTGCTGGAGCGAGCCACCACTCGAGTTCAGGCGGACATAGTTGGAGCCGGTCCCGCCGCTTGCGGTGACATCGCCGTCGAGGTTGATGTCACCCTGGTTCTCGACGTCGATCGCACCGGCCGACGAGGTCAGATAACGATAGCTGCCGACGTTGATGGTGACGGTCTGGTCGCTCAGATAGACACCACCGTCCGAGTTGATCCCCACCGAATTGGCGATCACGCTGTCGTTGTTGCCGGCGATGCCGCCGGCATCGACGGTGAGGTCGCCAGTGGTGTCGATCTTGAAGAAGATATCGGCATTGCCTGTGAGATTGATGGCGCCGCCGTTGCTCGAACTCGCCCAGACGATCGCATTGCCGGTGCTGTCGAGCGTGATGCTGTCGCGCGCGGTGGCGGTGACCTTGTTGGCCGTGATCGTGCCGCTGGCGCCGTGCCCGATCGTGCCGAAATTCGCCTTCAGCGTCGCGTCGCCGCCATTGGTGTTGAGCAGGCCGGCGACGGTGAGATTGCCGTCGGTATCGATCGCGAAATTGCCGTTGGTGGTGACGGTGCCGAGCTGGATGTTGTTACCCGCGACCAGATTGGCGCTGGTCGCCGAGACGTTGAGCAGGCCGCCCGCGACGACCAGACCGCCATTGGTGGTGATCGCCCCGCCCGAGGTGAGCGAAAGCGCACCGGCGGCACGCACCTGGCCCGTCAGGTCGAAGGCATTCGCATCGACGATGGTGACGCCGCCGCCCTGGCTGCGGATCGCGCCCAGATGGCTGATAGCGTTCCCTGCATAGTCGAGCACGATGTCGCCGGCTGCATCGGCCTTGAGCGTGCCGGCGATGAAGCGGTCGCTGAAGCTGGTCTGGCTGATCCCACCCGTGTCCGAGATGAGCGAGACGGTGCCGCCGGGCGCCTCGATCTGATAGTCGAGCACGATCGCGCCGACATTGCGCAGCGTGATGTCGTGGCCGGTGCCGCTGTCGTATTGGTCGGTGTCGAGCCGGCCGACCACGTCGATCTGATTCGCCCCGGTCAGCGAGATATTGCCGTTGGTGATGACGTTGAGCCGGTCGGCATCGATGATGCCGCCGGTCTGGCTGAGCCCGGTATTGCCGTAGAGGCTGATGTTCCGGCCGGTGACATTGCCGGTCAGCACCATGCTGCCGTTGTTGGTGGTCAGCAGGATGGACTGGCCGGCAGTGATGGTACCGAGCGAGGCGATCGTGCCGGCGAGGCTGATCGAACCCGCCGCGCTCACGGTCAGGCGCGAGGTGTCGATACCGGAGTTGGTGCTGAGGATGTTCCCGGTATCGGAGATCAGGGTGAGCGCGCCACCCGTGCGATATCCGCCGGTCCCTCCGAGGATCGGGCTGAGATCGATGTTGCCATAGTTGCGCAGCGTCAGGTCGCCGCCCACCGCAAGGTCCGTAATAGTGGTGAAGTCGTTGGCCTCGCCCAGCGTCGTATTGCCGCCGCTGGTCAGCGACAGATTGGTGCCGTGCAGCGTGGCGCCGCTGCCCTGAGTGAGAGTGGTACCAGCCTGCAGCCCGATGCTGCCGCCGGTGAGCGTGGTGCCCGCGTTCTGGGTGAGTGCGCCGAATAGCGACGTCAGCGCAAGGGTATTGGAGCCCGCATTGATCGACTGCGTGACATTGAAACTGCCGGCATTGGTGAAGACGATCGGCCCCATCGTCGAAGCGAATGTGCCGAGATTGCCGACCTGGTTGTTGCGCCCGACGCTGATACCATTGGTCGCGGAGAGGCTCAGCGTATCGGCCGTGACAATGCCGCCGCCCTGGAAGATGTTACCTGCAAGATCGGTGATCGACACCGTCTGGCCCGCAGCATTGATGTTGCCGGCGAGCGTGAGCTGCGACGCGCTATAGCTGACGATGTTGATGCCGCCGCTGGTTGTGTTGGTGATCGTGCCGAGATTGAGGATGCCGTTGTTGCCGACAAGGGATGCGCCCGGCAGGTTGATCCCGGTGACCGCGCTCAGATTGGCCGTGCCCGCCGAGAATGAGCCGTTAATGCTCTGGGTGATCGCCCCGCCCGAACTCAGCGAGATCGTAGCGAAATAGACGGATTGGTCGATCAGGAGATCGGTGGTGGTGTTGAGCGAAAGCGCGCCGTTGCCGGACGTGGCGATGAGCCTGTGGATCCGGTTCGCCTGGTTGAGCGTGACCGTGCTGGCGCCGGTGGTGATCACGCCGAGATAGTCGACGTCGATGATGCCGCCGCTCTGAGTGATCGACCCCGCACCGGCCGTGCGCAGCGAAACGCCCCCGGTGACAGCTGTGGTCGCGGTGATGTTGCCCGCGATGTCGAAGCCATTGGCGTCGCGATAGAGGATGCCGCCATTGGTGCTCGTCGCGCCGCCAAGCGTGGCGATGTCGTTGCTGGTGCTGCTGAGCAACAGGTCGCTGGCGCCGCTCAGGAAGAGCTGGTTCGCGCGGACATAGATGCTGGCGCCGGTGTTCTGGGTGATGCCGCCGGTGTTCGAAGTCAGCCGGAGCGCGCCGCCCGTGGCGTCGATCCGGCCGTTGAGAATGATGTTGCCATCGTTGCGGAAGGTGATGCTGTGGCCGCTGGTGAACAGATTGGCGTTGAGCCCGCTCACCGTGGTGACCGCGTTCGCCTGGTCGAGCGTGATGTTGTTGTTGGCGGTCGCGTTCAGCGTGTCCGCAGTGATCTTGGTGCCGGCGTTCTGGGTGATCCCGCCATTCATCGCGAGCAGAGTCACATTCGTGGCGGTGATGTCGCCGGTGAGGGCGAAGCCGGGGAGATCGGTGCCGATCTCGATGTCGCCGCCCGCGGTCATCGCACCGAGCGAGCCGATCAGATGACCGCCGCCGCCAAGCAGGATCGACCCGTTCAGCGCCGTGGCGGTCAGCTTCGTGGTGGTGACGACATTGCCGGCACTGATGTCGCCGGTGTCCGAGGTCACGGTCAGCGCACCGCCCAGGGTGGCGCCGCCGCCGACCGTAGGATCGAGATCGATGCTGCCCAGGTTGCGCAGCGTCAGGTCGCGGCCGCGGGAGAGATCGGGGCTGCGGGGGGAGTAGGTTTCCGGGCCCAGCGCCCCAATTCCGGGGGTGGGGGGGGGCAGGGGGCCGCCCGGCCCCGCC
>NZ_JASATQ010000087.1:0-17521 GCF_038440415.1 Sphingomonas sp. OTU376
CCCGGTCAACCCCGGGCCCCCGGTTAACACCCCACCGGCCACACAACCCCGGGCCCCGGGCTTTCGCCGGGGAACTATGATGGGAAGGGCGGAAATGGATCATGCCCAGCCCTCCACGCCGCGCTCGGCTCGGGTGAGGACGTCGAGGCAGGCCATGCGGACTGCCACGCCCATCTCGACCTGTTCGGTGATCGCGCTGCGATCCGGATCGTCGGCGACCGAGGAGTCGATCTCGACGCCGCGGTTCATCGGGCCCGGATGCATGACCAGCGCATCGGGCTTGGCGCGCGCCAGCCGCTCGGGGGTGAGGCCGTAGCGGGCGTGGAACTCGCGGGTCGACGGGATGAAGCCGCCGGCCATGCGCTCGTTCTGGACGCGCAGCATCATCACGACATCGGCGCCTTCCAGCGCGGCGTCGAAATCCGTGAACGGCGTGACGTAGAGCCCCTCGATCGCCGGGGGCATCAGCGTGGAGGGCGCGACGACGCGGACCTCGGCGCCGAGCGACGTCAGCGCCAGCATGTTCGAGCGGGCGACACGGCTGTGGAGCAGGTCGCCGCAGATCACCACGCGCTGGCCGGCCACCGAGCCGCGGCGGCGGCGGATGGTGAGTGCGTCGAGCAGCGCCTGGGTCGGATGCTCGTGCCAGCCGTCGCCGGCGTTCAGCACCGGGCAATCGACCTTGTCGGCGATCAGTTGCACCGCGCCCGAGGCCATGTGGCGGATAACGATCACATCGGCGCGCATCGCGTTGAGCGTAACGGCGGTGTCGATCAGCGTCTCGCCCTTCTTCACCGAACTCTGCGCCGCGTGCATGTTGACCACATCGGCGCCCAGCCGCTTGCCCGCGATCTCGAAGGACAGGAGCGTGCGGGTGCTATTCTCGAAAAAGGCGTTGATCTGGGTGAGCCCCTCGAGCCGGCGGTCGCTGCGGGCGCGCGAGCGGTTCGCTTCGATCCACTGTTCCGCTTCGTCGAGCAGGAACATGATCTCATGGGGCTGGAGACCCGCAATGCCGGTGAGGTGCCGGTGCGGGAAGACGGCGCGGCCCTGTATCTGGGCCGCGGGGCGATGATCTGAGGCTTGCATTAAAGCCGTCGCCTAGACCCCCGGACGCGGTGGCGCAAGGAGTCTCGCATCTGCCGCAAATCGCAGATAGGAATGCGCCCGCGTATCGTTTCGGGGGGAGCGTTCGTGCAGGGCTGGTGGGTTTCGTTTCTCGGCTGGATGACGCGCGATCCCGCGTGGTGGGCGGCGTTCCAGACCGGGGCCTTCTTCTTCGCATTGGGACTGGTGCTCGTCCTCGCGCTGCTGCCCTGGTGGCTGGCACGCGTCGAGCGGGCGCGCTGGCGGCCGATGCGGCAGATGCTGGCGCTGGCGGCGCTGCAGGCGCACCGCGATTGCGGGGAGAATGTGCTGGCGCTGTCGCGCGAATTCTTCCGCGAGAATGGCGCCGCCCCGCTCGACCGGCTGGTCCGCGCACGGGCGGCGATCGAGCGGCAGGCGGCGGACGGGGCGCGGTTCGGGCGGGTAATGGCGGTCTATGCGCCGGCGGTGGATGCCCGGCACGCGGCCCTGCTCGCCGATACCGCGGCGCTGGCGGAGCTGGCCGGACGGACGCTTGCGGGGCTCACGCGCCTCTATCTGGGCCAGGCGACGGTGCGGGTGGGGGCCAATGCGGTGCATGGCGACGATGCGCTGGGCTATGCGCCGGCGCAGCTGGTGTCGCTTTCCTATGTCGGCGAGATGGAAGCGCTGGCCGACGGCTTTGCCGAGAAGGCTGCCGGGCATCGCCTCGGCCTGGAAAAGGTGCTGGGGCGCCGGGCGCGCAAGGCGGCGCGGGCGGAGCTGGAGCGGATCGATGCGGACGTGGCGATGCTGGGCGCGGATGTGCGGCGCTTCTGCGGGAAGCTCCAGCCGGTCGATGCGGGGGACGTGACCTACAAGACCCGGGCACAGGGCGAGCGGGTACACCGCTCGCTCGATGCGCTGATCGCCCGGTTCGATCGGCGCTAGACGTTCACCAGCGCGTCGATCGCCGCCTGGAGGATGTGCGCGGCGGCCATGTTGTCGATCATCTCGGCGCGGCGGGCGCGGCTGAAATCTTGCTCGATCAGCGTGCGCTCGACCGCGACGGTGGACCAGCGCTCGTCCCAGAGCAGGATCGGCAGGCCGAGATCGTCCATGTTGCGGGCAAAGGCGCGGGTGGACTGGGTGCGCGGGCTGTCGGTGCCGTCGAGGTTGAGGGGGAGGCCGATGACGAGGCCCTTGACCTGCTGCGCGGTCATCAGCGCCTGGAGCGCGGCCTTGTCCTTGGAGAACTTCGTGCGGCGGACCAGCTCGGCCGGGCTCGCGAAGCTCCAGCCGGCGTCGCACAGGGCGGTGCCGATCGTCTTGGTGCCGACGTCGAGGCCGATCAGGCGGCCGCCGGCGGGCAGGGCGGCGCGGAATTCGGCGGAGGCGGTGGTGATCATCGCGGCCTTCTACGTCGCGCCGATCAGAACGGCCAGAACTTGCGCTTGGCCTTGAGCCGCCGCTCGGCATCGGCGCGGACATTGGCCCAGAACAGGCTGTAGTCGAACACATGGTAGTTGTTGCCCGGCAGCACATAGGGGCCGAGGTCCGGCGGGGTGTTGCCGATCATCAGGATGCCGCGTCCCTCGCAGCGGGCAGGGACGAGGTTCTTGCGGAGGACGGCGCTGGTCAGGTCCTTGCTGGGCAGCAGGCCGCCGAGATTGGCCTCCGCGCCGACGCTGTCGTTCGGTTTTCCGGTGAGCGGGTTGGTGCAGAGCATCGGCGTGCCCTTGCGCGGCTGCCCGGTGAAACCGCTGCTCTGGTCGAAGGTGTCGAGAATCAGCGAAGGGTCGGCGGGGTCGGAGAAGCTCTGCCAGGACAGGATGCAGCCGGTCTCGTCAGGGCCGGAGCAGGCGGGGAGGCCGAGCTTCGGCAGGTCCGCAGTCATCGAGACCGGCCAGCCCACGACATAGGCCGCGACGATGCGCTTCGCGAGCGGCTTGCCTGCCACGCGATCGACCAGCAGGCGGGTGAGGTGAAGTGCGCCCTGGCTGTGGCCGGCCAGGATGATCGGGCGGTTGCCGGCTTCCTTGAGGAACTGATCGAACGCCGCCAGCACGTCGCGATAGGCGAAGTCGAGCGCCTGATGCGCCTGTTCCTTGCTGGTGAGGAAGGCGCCGAAGGTCGCCTGGCGATAACGCGGCGCCCAGACCAGCCCGGCGCCGTTGAAGGCGCTCGCCTGGCCGCGCAGGAACAGCTCGGCGCGGGCATTGGCCGCCATGTCGCCTAGCGGTGCGTTCCAGGCAGAGCGATCGAGGAATGACGTAGGGTGGACGAAGAACACCGCGGCGGGCGGGTTCTCGGCGGGCTTGAAGCCTTCGGGCGTCCACAGCGCGGGATTGCCGGGCTTGTCCGGCCGGGCGAGCCAGAGATCGGGCCTGGTGTAATCGCCGGGGGCGGAGAGCTGCACGATGTTCGCGCTGGGCACCATGGCCTGGCGGAGCAGTTCGATGCCCCAGAATCGATAGGCGAAGGTGGCGGCCAGTGCGAGCACGATAAGTCCTACGATGACGTAGAGGAATTTACGGGCCAAGCCCCACTCTCCATTGTGCAATGCAGCATAAAGCCGTTTTGTTGCAATCGCATTCCCGGCGGGCGCGATTTCGCCCGGCGCAACTGCGCTTGCAGGCGCCACCATAAAGCACCGGAAATTCACTTTACCACCCCGCACGGACGAGGGCCGCGCAAGCCAGCGCTTGAAGGCGCGGGGCGCGGCTGTTAGGCGCCTCCCATGTCCGTCGATACCGCAACCGTGAAGAAGGTGGCGAGCCTCGCTCGCATCGCGATCAGCGATGCCGATGCCGAGCGCCTCGCGCCCGAGCTCAACAACATCCTGGGCTGGATCGAGCAGCTTGGCGAGGTCGATACCTCGTCGGTCGAGCCGATGACCGCCGTGATCCCCAACAAGCTGCGCCTCCGCGAGGACGTGGTGACCGAGGGCAACCAGCGCGACGCCGTGCTGCAGAACGCACCGCAGGGCGAGCACGGGTTCTTCACCGTGCCGAAGGTGGTCGAATAATGACCGAGATCACCGATCTGGGCGTAGCCGCCCTGCGCGACGGCGTGCGCGCCGGCACCTTCTCGGCCCGCGAAGTCGCCGATGCCTTCATCGTCAAGGTGAGCAAGGCCAAGGCGCTCAACGCCTTCATCGTCGAAACCCCCGAGCATGCGCTCGCCGCCGCTGCCGCCGCCGACGAGGCGCTGGCCAAGGGCGAGGCGCTCAAGCCGCTTGCCGGCGTGCCGATCGGCATGAAGGACCTGTTCGCCACCAAGGGCGTGCAGACCACCGCCGCCAGCCACATGCTGGAAGGCTTCAAGCCGGTCTATGAATCGACTGTCTCGCAGAAGCTGTGGGACGCGGGCGCCGGCATGCTCGGCAAGCTCAACCTCGACCAGTTCGCGATGGGCTCGTCGAACGAGACGTCGTATTTCGGCAACGTGATCTCGCCCTGGCGGCGTGGCGGCGGCGACAATGCCCCGCTGGCCCCCGGTGGCTCTTCGGGCGGCAGCTCGGCGGCGATCTCGGCGCGGCTGGTGCCGGGTGCCACCGGCACCGACACCGGCGGCTCGATCCGCCAGCCCGCGGCGTTCACCGGCATCAGCGGCATCAAGCCGACCTATGGCCGCTGCTCGCGCTGGGGCGTGGTCGCCTTCGCCTCGTCGCTGGACCAGGCCGGGCCGATGGCACGCGACGTCAGGGACTGCGCGATCCTGCTCGAGAACATGGTGGGTTTCGACCCCAAGGACTCGACCTCGCTGAACCTGCCGGTGCCGAAGTGGGAAGAGCTGCTTTCGGGCGACCTCAAGGGCAAGAAGATCGGTATTCCCAAGGAATATCGCCTCGACGGCACGCCGGAGGAGATCCTGAAGCTCTGGGACCAGGGCATCGCCTGGGTGAAGGACGCCGGCGCCGAAGTGGTGGAAGTCAGCCTTCCGCACACCAAATACGCGCTGCCGACCTATTACATCATCGCGCCGGCCGAGGCTTCGTCGAACCTCGCCCGCTATGACGGCGTGCGCTATGGCCTGCGCGAGCTGGCCGATGGGCAGAACCTGCAGGAAATGTACGCGGCGACGCGCGCGGCGGGCTTCGGCCCCGAAGTGCAGCGCCGCATCCTGATCGGTACCTATGTGCTGTCGGCGGGCTTCTACGACGCCTATTTCACCCAGGCATCGAAGGTCCGCACGCTGATCGCGCAGGATTTCGAGAACGCCTTCACGCTGTGCGACCTGCTGCTGACCCCGACGGCGCCCAGCGCTGCGTTTGCTCTCGGGGAAAAGTCGGCCGATCCGCTGGCGATGTACCTCAACGACGTGTTCACCGTGCCCGCCAGCCTGGCCGGCCTGCCGGCGATGAGCGTGCCCGCCGGGCTCGACAGCGCCGGGCTGCCGCTCGGCCTGCAGATCATCGGCAAGCCGCTCGACGAGCAGGGCGTGCTGGGCGCCGGCCTTGCGATCGAGCAGCGCGCCGGGTTCACGGCGCGGCCGGAGCAATGGTGGTAAGGAAAGATGATAATCTCGAAGAGGTTCGTGAGCTCTTCGAGTTTCATCCAAATTTCTATAATATTAATGCGTTCATTTGCGTTGTTTTTGGTGCTGCGCTCGGAGCGTATATTGGATTCCAATTCACGGGATACGGCAATAACTATAAGACGTTCTTATCTCTATTATTTACCCTTACGGCTGGGAATGGGTTTGTTCTGAGCTTGTTGCAGCTAGGGAGTAGGGTCGCAACTAGGGGCGTTAGGGCGTCGACTAAGCTTGCTATTGTGAGTTTGTTTTGGACCGCAATGCTGATCGCTCTAGCGCAGATGCTTTTGAACCAAGGTTGGATATTCGCAGGGATTATCGTTCCTTGGTGGTTTGCCACTCTGTTGCATGCGGCTCTGATAAGAATGGCCTTCGGAAAGGCGGGCGAATAGATGTCTGAGTATAGAATCCAGGGCGAAACCGGCGAATGGGAGGTCGTGATCGGCCTTGAAGTCCACGCCCAGGTCACGTCCAACGCCAAGCTCTTCTCGGGCGCGGCGACGGCGTTCGGCGCGGAGCCGAACAGCCAGGTGAGCCTGATCGACGCGGCGATGCCGGGCATGCTGCCCACGCCGAACCAGGAGTGCATCCGCCAGGCGGTGCGCACCGGCATGGCGATCGGCGCGGTGATCAACAAATGGTCGCGCTTCGACCGCAAGAACTATTTCTACGCCGATCTGCCGCAGGGCTATCAGATCAGCCAGCTCTTCCACCCGCTGGTGGGTGAGGGGCAGATCGAGATCAGCCTGGACGACAAGGATCCCGAGGCCAACGTCAAGACGATCGGCATCGAGCGCATCCATGTCGAGCAGGATGCCGGCAAGCTGATGCACGATCAGCATCCGACGCGCTCCTATGTCGATCTCAATCGCGCCGGCGTGGCGCTGATGGAGATCGTGTCGAAGCCGGACATGCGCTCGCCGCAGGAGGCTGGTGCCTATCTGAGCAAGCTGCGCGCGATCCTGCGCTATGTCGGTTCGTGCGACGGCAACATGGACCAGGGCTCGATGCGCGCCGACGTGAACGTCTCGGTCCGCAAGCCGGGCGCCGAGTTCGGCACCCGCACCGAGACCAAGAATGTCAACTCGGTCCGCTTCGTCATGCAGACGGTGGAGATCGAGGCGCGGCGCCAGGTCGAAGTGCTCGAGGCCGGCGGCAAGATCGTCCAGGAAACCCGCCTGTTCGATCCGGACAAGGGCGAGACCCGGTCGATGCGCTCGAAGGAAGACGCGCACGATTATCGCTACTTCCCCGATCCCGACCTGCTGCCGCTCGAGCTGGACGATGCCTTCCTCGAGGAGTGCCGCGCCAGCCTGCCCGAGCTGCCCGACGCCAAGCGCCGCCGCTATGAGCAGGCGCTGGGGCTGAGCGCGTACAATGCCGCGACGCTGACGGCCGATGCGGACACTGCCCGCTGGTTCGAGGCGCTGCTCGCCGAGGGCGCGCGCATCCAGAAGAAGGGCGAGCAGGAAGTTGCCCGTGCTTCGGCCAACTGGCTGCTGTCGGACCTGTATGGCGCGCTCAACCGCCTGAACAAGGACCTCGACACCTCGCCGGTGAGCCCGGAGCAGGGCGCCGAGCTGCTGGCGCTGGCCGCCGATGGCACGCTGTCGGGCCCGCTTGCCAAGCAGGTGTTCGAGATCATGCTCGAGACCGGCGATGCGGCGGGGAAGATCGTCGAGGAGCGCGGGCTCAAGCAGACCAGCGACACCGGCGCGATCGAGGCGGTGATCGCGGAGATCCTCGCCAAGAACCCGGGCCAGCTCGAGCAGTATCGCGGCGGCAAGGAAGCGCTGTTCGGCTTCTTCGTCGGCCAGACGATGAAGGCGATGGCGGGCAAGGCCAACCCGGCGGTGGTCAACGAGTTGCTCAAGAAGGCGCTCGCGGGCTGAGTTGCGAAGGGGAAAGCGATGATCACGATCCTTTCGGCATTGCTTTTCCTTTCTCCCGCGCAGGCGGCGGACTGCAGCTATGACCGCGCGGCACTGATCGCGCTCGACCAGGATCGGTTCGACCAGGACCTGGACGGTGGCTGGCGGGCGCTGGCGAATCGGGGCTGCGAGCATGCGGCGGCCGAGGCGATTCGCGACTGGCGCGAGGCGCACAAGGCGGAGCTCTCGACGCTCTTCTGGCATGAGGGGCAGATGCGCGCCAATGCCGGCGAGACCGATGCAGCGATCGGGCTGTTCCAACGGGCGCGTAAGCGCACCGGCGGGGACCAGGGGGGTGCCTGGGCGCTCTATGTCGATGGCAGCATCGCGTTCCTGCGCGGGGACAAGGACGGGCTGGAGGCGGCACGCGCGAAGCTCGCCGCCACGCCCAGGCCTGCCGACTTCGACGAAGTGGCGCGCGACGACAAGGGCAAGCCGATCCTGATGCCGGACGGCAGCCCGTGGCGCATCCAGTGGCCGCTCAACCTGGGCGTGCTCGACTCCCTGCGCCGCTGCTGGGGGCAGACCTACAAACAGGCCTATGCCTGCCCGCGGGCCGCCGCGACGAAACAGGAGGGATCATGATCCGGACGCTGACCGCCTGCCTGCTGACCCTGTCGGCGCTTCCGGCCATGGCGCAGACCGCACCGGCCCCGGCGCCCGTTCCGGTGTCGTCGGCGACCCCCGCCAAGCCGCTGCCGCGCGTGGCGCTGACCACCAGTGCCGGGGTAATCACGGTCGAGGTAGACAATGTCCGCGCGCCGATCAGCGGTGGGAATTTCCTGCGCTATGTCGACCAGAAAAGGCTCGATGGCGCGCCCTTCTACCGGGTGGTGAAGGTGCAGGACCATTTCGGCTTCGTGCAGTTCGGCGTGAACGGCGCTCCGGCCAAGGTGCTGCCGCCGATCAAGCATGAGCCGACCACGGTTACCGGCATCAAGCATACCGATTTCACGCTTTCGACCCCGCGCCGCGCGCCGGGGACCGCGCGGGGCGACTTCACCATCCTGCTTGGCGACCAGCCCTCGTTCGATGCCGATCCGAGCAAGCCCGGCGACAATCTGGGCTTCGCGGCCTTTGCCCATGTCGTCGATGGCAAGGATGTGGTCCTCAAGATCTTCGATGCGCCCAACTCGCCCACCGCGACACTGGCCGGCGGCTATTTCAAGGGCGAGATTCCCGCCGCGCCGGTGAAGATCCTCACTGCACGGCGGGTGGCGCCCTAGTTCGCCGGCCTAGTTCGCCGGCTTGTCGAGATAGAGGTACAGCGCGTCGAACTCGGCGAGTCCCTCCAGCGCACCCCGATCATGGACGGTCACCTTGCCGCCGCGGAAATCGGCCAGGCCGGCTTCGCGGAGCTCGCGCAGCACGCGATTCACATGCACACCGGTCAGGCCCAGGCATTCGGCGAACTGGTTCTGGGTGATCGGCAGTCGGAAGCTGTTGCCCTCCGCCGCGCCGACCACGAGCAGGCGCGACTGGAGCTCGCACAGCAGGTGCGCCGCGCGCTCGATCGCATTTCGCCGGCCCAGCGACACTTCCCATTCGCGGTGGATGCTCGCGTCGAGGTTGGTCGAGAACCAGAAGGCGCGGGTGAGGCTGGGGAAGCGATTGGTCAGCTCGAGCACGCGGACATGGGGCGCGCGCGCGATCCGGCACGGCGTCAGCGTCATCACATTGTGATCGAGATAGCCGAGCGTGTAGCCGTGCAGGTCGGCGAAATCGCCGGGCACGTGGATATGGGTGATCTGGCGCTGGCCGTCGCTCAGGTCCTTGTACCGCGCGAGCAGGCCGTCGAGCAGCAGAATCGAGCTGTTGAGCCGCTCGCCACGGCGCACGATCACCTGTTCGGCGGCGAAGTCGATCGGACCGATCAGCGCAGCGCGCAGGGCTTCTTCCTCCGGCTCGCCGATTTCGCAGCGCAGCCGGAGCTTTTTCATGTGCTTGTCTATCATGGGCGCCCGGGCGTTACTGCGCGTCCGCGTCTTGGTTCTTGACGTCTCCGGCGGTGCCGCCGACTCCGTCCGAGGCTCCGGCATCCGCCAGCGGCGAATGGCCGTTGCCGCCTTCGCCGCGCTTCACGGCATCGGCGCGCGCCTCGACGATCTGCTGGAGATCGGAGCGCGGGTCGTCACGATTGCTGTCGTTCATCCTCTCTCTCCTTGTTCTATGCGATGGGCTGGCCCGGCGCCGGGACCGTCGGGGTGGACGGCTGGGGCGAGGGCACGTCGATGTCCGGCGCCGGGGGATCGAGTTCCGGCGGCGGGCTGATCGGCTGGCCCGGTTGCGGCGCGGACGGCTGCTCGGGGGGCGGCACGGTCGGCTGGACAGGGGGCTCAACGGGCACGTTCGGTCTCCTTGTTTCGCCTGACCAACGCTTCGTGTCGCGATGAAGTTTCTTGCGCCCTTGCGATGAAGCCCCTGACTGCTATAGAGCCCGCCGACCGGCGGTGCCCTGTGCGGGCGTGGCGGAACTGGTAGACGCGCCAGATTTAGGTTCTGGTATCGAAAGGTGTGGGGGTTCGAGTCCCTTCGCCCGCACCAGCATCGCCGCTCGTTTCCCGCGTCACCGGACGCCGCGACTCCTTTTCTTGAAGTTTGGAAGCCTGAGAAAAATGCAGACTGTCGAGACGTTGAACGAGGGCCTGAAGCGCGCCTACACGCTCAAGATCACTGCCAAGGACATCGACAAGAAGGTCGATGCCGAGGTCAAGCGGGTTGCTCCGCAGGTGCGCATGCCGGGCTTCCGCCCGGGCAAGGTGCCGACCAACCTGATCCGCAAGATGCATGGCGAGGCGATTGCCCAGGACGCGCTCAACAGCTCGATCCAGGAAGGCGTGCAGAAGCTGATCGCCGACAACAAGCTGCGCCCGGCCGTGTCGCCGTCGGTGAGCCTGGAAGGCGAGTATGCGCCGGGTGGCGACGCCGAGATCAAGGTCGAGCTGGAAGTCCTGCCGGACGTCCCGACTCCTTCGATCGACGGCCTGAAGCTCGAGCGCCTGACCGTTCCGGTCAGCGACGAGGAAGTGAACGAGCAGCTCAAGCAGCTCGCCGGCCAGCAGAAGGCGTGGACCGACGCCCCGGCCAAGCACAAGGCCGCCACCGGCGACCAGGTGACCATGGACTTCGTCGGCACCGTCGACGGCGTCGCCTTTGACGGCGGCACCGGCGAGGGCATGTCGGTCGAGATCGGCACCGGCCGCCTGATCCCGGGCTTCGAGGACCAGCTCGTCGGCGTGAAGACCGGCGACGAGAAGACGATCGACGTCACGTTCCCGGCCGATTATGGCGTGGCCGACCTGGCCGACAAGCCGGCGCAGTTCGCGCTCAAGATCACCGCGGTGAAGACCGCCGGCGAGACCGAGATCAACGACGACTTCGCCAAGACGCTCGGCCTGCAGAGCCTCGAGCAGCTCACCGGCCTGCTCAAGGGCCAGCTCGAGCAGCAGCTGGGCGGCCTGACCCGCACCTATATGAAGCGCAAGCTGCTCGACCAGCTGGCCGCCGGCCATGACTTCGAGGTTCCGCCCTCGATGGTCGAGGCCGAGTTCGACCAGATCTGGCACCAGCTCCAGCACGAAGCCGAGCATGAGGCCGATCCGGCCGCTGCCAAGGCCGAGCTGGACGCCGAGCGCGAGGACTATGTGAAGATCGCCGAGCGCCGCGTGCGCCTGGGTCTTCTCCTGTCGGAGATCGGCACCGCCAACGGCGTCGAGGTCACCTCGAACGAGATGAACCAGCTGATCGCCCAGGCTGCCGCCCAGTACAGCCCGAACGATCGCGAGCGCTTCTACCAGTATGTCCGCAACGAGCCGATGGCCGCCGCCCAGCTGCGCGCGCCGCTGTTCGAGGACAAGGTGGTCGACTTCCTGTTCGACAAGGCCGAGATCTCGGATCGCGAAGTGACTCGCGAGGAGCTGGAAGCCGCGATCGAGAGCGATGACGGTTTCGACACCGGCACGCACACCCACGACCACGACAACCACAAGCCGCGCAAGTCGAAGAAGGCCGACGAAGGCGAGAAGGCCGAGAAGAAGCCGGCCAAGGCCAAGAAGGCCGACGCCGAGCCGGCTGCGGAAGCCGAGGCCGAGCCGGCCAAGAAGCCGGCCGCCAAGAAGGCGCCGGCCAAGAAGGCCGAGGCAGCCGAGGGCGAGGCTGAAGCCAAGCCCGCCAAGAAGGCTCCGGCGAAGAAGAAGGCCGACTAAGGCTTTCCGCTTTGTACAAGTTCAGGCCCTCGCTCCTCGCGGAGCGGGGGCCTTTTCCTTGCGCCGCAGATTGCTGTCGAAACGCAGCCATTTCCGCCTTATGGCTGGCGCATGACCATGCCCAAAGTCGCCGTTCTCCTGCCCTGCTACAATGAAGAAGCCGCGATCGCCCAGACGATCGAGGGGTTCCGCAAGGCGCTGCCGGAGGCGACCATCTACGTCTATGACAACAACAGCCGCGACCGGACGATCGACGTCGCGCGGGCGGCGGGCGCGGTGGTGCGCAGCGAGCGGATGCAGGGCAAGGGCAATGTCGTCCGCCGGATGTTCGCCGATGTCGATGCCGACATCTATGTGATGGCCGATGGCGATGCGACCTATGACCCGGCCTCGGCTGCAGCGATGGTCGCGCGCGTGGCGGAAGAGGGGCTCGACATGATCGTCGGCACCCGCGTCCACGAGGCGGCGGAGGCGTATCGCCGCGGGCACGTGCTGGGCAACCGGATGATGACCGGCATCCTCGCCAGCCTGTTCGGTCGCAGCTTTACCGATATCTTCTCGGGCTACCGCGTCTTCTCGCGCCGCTTCGTGAAGAGCTTCCCGGTGCTCTCCGCCGGCTTCGAGATCGAGACCGAGATCAGCGTGCATGCGCTCGAGCTGAAGATGCCCGTCGGTGAGGTCGAGACCCGCTATTTCGCCCGGCTCGAAGGTTCCGAATCGAAGCTCAACACCTATCGCGACGGCTGGCGCATCCTGAAGACGATCGCGGTGCTCTACCGGATCGAGCGGCCGATGCTGTTCTTCGGCTGGATCGCCGCGCTGTTCGCGCTGCTGGCGATCGGGATGAGCATTCCGCTGGCCTTCACCTGGTTCGAGACCGGGCTGGTGCCGCGCTTCCCCACCGCGATCCTGGCGACGGGGCTGATGATCCTGGCGTTCCTCAACCTGTTCACCGGGCTGATCCTGGACACGGTGGTGCGCGGACGGCGCGAGGTGCGGCGGCTGGCCTATCTCGCCCAGCCCGGGCCGCTCAAGTAACTGCCTTCGCTGCTCCTGTCGTCATCCCCGCGCAGGCGGGGATCCAGAGTCACAAGCGAAACGGCAGAGAAACCCTGGATCCCCGCCTGCGCGGGGATGACGGCTATTTGGCGGTGGTCTCGATCAACCCCAGCTCGATCAGGCTCTTCGCGGATGCGAGGATCGCCTCCTCGTTGCTCCGAGGCTGCCAGCCGAGCAGCTTGCGCGCCTTGGCGTTGCTGGCGTTGGACTGGATGCCGAGGCGGGGTGCCGCCTCGCGGGCCATCGGGTTGAAGATCGCCATGATCCGCACCAGCCAGCTCGGCACGCGGCGGCGGGTGATGCGGGCACCGGCAGGGCCTAGGTTGGCGCGCAGCACATCCGCCATCTGCGGAATCGACATCGCCGGGCCGGCGACTGCGAGGAAGCGCTCGCCCGAAGCATCGGCATGGGTCATCGCCTCGATCTGCAGGCTCGCGACGTCGCGGACATCGACGACGCCGAACCACAGGTCGGGCAGGCCGGGCATCTTGCCCTCGATCATCGACTTCACCAGCCAGATCGAGGTCGAGAGATCGTCGTTCAGCGCCGGGCCGAAGATGCCGACCGGATTGACCACCGCCAGCTCCAGCCCCTTGCCCTCGGCCGCGACGAAGTCCCAGGCGGCGCGCTCGGCGAGCGTCTTGGATTTCATATAGGGCTGGACGGCGGGGCCGTTCACATCGGTCCAGTCCGCTTCGCTATAGTCACCGGAGCGGTTGCCATGGCCATAGCCGATCGCGGCGAAGCTGGAGGTGACGACGGCGCGCTTCACGCCCGCCGCATGGGCCGCGCGCAGGACACGGAGGGTGCCGTCCACCGCCGGGCGGATCAGCTCCTGTTCGTCTTCCGGCTGGCTCTGGGGGAAAGGCGAGGCGACGTGCTGGACATAGTCGCAGCCGGCCACGGCCTCGGCCCAGCCATCGTCCTTCTCCAGATCGGCGGCGAAGAAGCTGAGGCGGCTGGTATCGGCGCCTGCCTTTTCGAGCGTGGCGCGGACCTGCGGCTCGCGGGCGAGGTTGCGGACGGTGGTGCGGACATTGTGCCCCGCCGCCTGCAGCTGGAGGATGACATGGCTGCCCACAAAGCCGGAGCCGCCGGTGACCAGGATCGTGTGCGTCGTCATTGCGCCATCATGGGTATGCGCCCGCGCGCCTGCAAGCGGGCGAAGATTCCGACGAGCAGACCGGCGGCAAGAAAGGCGAGCAGCGGCCAGACGGCATAGGCGTATCGGGGCACGGGCTGGACCAGCGCATAGGGCAGGCCGGCGAGCGCGATGTAGAGCGCGAACAGCCCGTGGAAGCGCCGGCGCCGGATCAGGCCGACGAGCAGGCCGGCCAGGCCCAGCGCGGCGACCAGCCGGATCATGTCGATCCGCAGCGTGGGAAATGCCTCCCAGTTGGTCAGCGCGCCCTGCCAGCGATCGGGGAAGTAGAATTGGCGATAGTGCCGCAGCGCCAGCCGGGCGAAGTCGAGCGGGTTGGCGCGAATCCAGGCGCCGGTTTCCCGGGCAAGCGCGCGCGAATAGGCGACTTCGCCGCCGGCGGTGCGCAGCCGCGCCTGGGTCGCTTCATTGTCGTTGGGGTGGATCGCCTGCATCCGCGCCTGCGATTCGGCGAGCGGATCGGCGGGATCGAGCGCGCCGGGATAATTGGCGAGCGCCATTTCCAGTCCGACATTGTCGCGCAGCAGGATCGGGCTACCCATCACCTGCGCGTTGCGCAGCACCCAGGGCACGAGGACCAGCGCCAGTGCCGCTGCGGCGGTGGCGGCGAAGGCGAGGGCGCGTGGGAAGGGCAGGCGGCGCAGCGCGAGCCACGCCCAGCAGGCATCGACGGCGAGCCCGGTGGTGGGGCTGACGAAGAAGGTCGCGGCTGACAGCGCGGCGCCAACCAGCAGCGGCTGGCCCGCGATCGTCTCGCGCTGGTCCAGTGTGACGATCAGCCAGAGATTGGCGAGCGCGAGCAGGGTGGCGAGCCCGCCTTCCCAGACACGGAAGTCCGCCGCTTCCTGCACGATATGGCCGGGCACCAGGCAGAGCAGCGCAAGCCCGCCGATCAGCGCGGCAGGCTGCCAGCCGGCCCGTTCGAACAGCTTCCGGGCAAGCAGCCAGGTCGCGCCGAGCAGGGCGAGCGTCCACAGGCTGAGGATCAGGCTGGCCGCCGCCGAATCGCCGAACACATGCTCCACCGCGGCGGCGCCGACGATCGTGGTGGGCATCAGATGCGCGGTCGGGCCGGTGCCCGGTCCGAAGGCGTCGGCGAGCGTGCCGGTGCGCGCAAGGGCGGTGACCGCGCTGCTTGCCTCGCCCAGGTCGAACGGCGCGAGCAGGCCGCGCACCAGCACCAGCCACGCGAGGCGGATCGCCAACCCGGCCATCACCAGCCAGGTCGCCACGTCACGCGTCGTCATGCGCGCGCTTCCTGCTTCGTCTCCGCTGATGCCGTGTCTCCCCTGGCCGGTGCCGGACCCGCTTGTCACAGACTAACCATAACCAAGGCTTGAACTCCGCTCGTCAAGCGCCGATGTTGCAGCGGGCAAACAGACATAATGAGACATTCACCCATGCATCCGCTTTCCGGTCAGATGACCATCGACCCCGTTACCGGCGGTCTCGTTCCCATCGTCATCGAGCAGTCGAGCCGCGGCGAGCGCAGCTTCGACATCTATTCGCGCCTGCTGCGCGAGCGAATCGTTTTCGTGACCGGCCCGGTCGAGGACCATATGGCCTCGCTCATCACTGCCCAGCTGCTCTTCCTCGAGTCCGAGAACCCGAAGAAGGACATCTGGATGTACATCAACTCGCCGGGTGGCGTGGTGACCGCCGGCATGGCGATCCACGACACCATGCAGTATATCCGTCCGCGCGTCGGCACGGTCTGCATCGGCCAGGCAGCGTCGATGGGCTCGTTCCTGCTCGCAGCCGGTGAGCCGGGCCTGCGCGTGGCGCTGACCAATGCCCGCATCATGATCCACCAGCCCTCGGGCGGTGCGCAGGGCATGGCGTCGGACATCGAGATCCAGGCCAAGGAAATCCTGCGCATCAAGCGCCGGATGAACGACCTGTACGTGAAGTACACGGGCAAGTCGCTCGATGAGATCGAGCGTGCGATGGACCGTGACACCTTCCTCGAGGCCGACGAGGCCAAGGCTTTCGGCCTGGTCGACGAGGTTTACGAGAAGCGTCCGATGCCGACGGATGGTGAGGCTCCGGCAGCCTGATCCGTCAGTAGGTACTTAAGGAGTCTGGCGTAATAGCCAGATTCCAGTTTGCCGGATAATCTCCCGCGTGTAGGATAGCGGGTGGCGTAACGTGCGCGCGACGCACGAAGGATGGAATTGAATGACCAAGCTTAGCGGCGGAGACTCGAAGAGCACGCTCTATTGCTCGTTCTGCGGCAAGTCGCAGCACGAAGTGCGCAAGCTCATCGCAGGACCCACCGTGTTCATCTGCGACGAGTGCGTGGAGCTCTGTAACGATATCATTCGGGAAGAGACCAAGTCCGCGCTCGTCAGCAAGAAGGACGGCGGGGTTCCGACGCCGCAGGAGATCTGCGACGTCCTCGATGACTATGTGATCGGCCAGAAGCGCGCCAAGCGCGTGCTGTCGGTGGCGGTGCACAACCACTACAAGCGGCTGAACCACGGCGCCAAGGGCGCGGACGTCGAGCTTTCCAAGTCGAACATCCTGCTCGTCGGCCCGACGGGCTGCGGCAAGACGCTGCTGGCCCAGACGCTGGCGCGCATCCTCGACGTGCCCTTCACCATGGCGGATGCCACCACGCTCACCGAAGCCGGCTATGTCGGCGAGGACGTGGAGAACATCATCCTCAAGCTGCTCCAGGCTTCCGACTATAATGTCGAGCGGGCGCAGCGCGGCATCGTCTACATCGACGAGATCGACAAGATCAGCCGCAAGGCCGAGAACCCCTCGATCACGCGCGACGTGTCGGGCGAGGGCGTGCAGCAGGCACTGCTCAAGCTGATGGAAGGCACCACGGCTTCGGTTCCGCCGCAGGGCGGCCGCAAGCACCCGCAGCAGGAATTCCTGCAGGTGGACACGACCAACATCCTGTTCATCTGCGGCGGTGCCTTCTCGGGCCTTGAGAAGATCATCGGCGATCGCCTGCAGGGCAAGTCGATCGGCTTCGGCGCGCATGTCGCCTCGCCGGACGAGCGCCGCACGGGCGAGATGCTCAAGCAGGTCGAGCCGGAGGATCTCCTCAAGTTCGGCCTGATCCCCGAGTTCGTCGGCCGTCTGCCGGTCATCGCGACGCTCGAGGACCTCGATGTCGAGGCGCTGATCAAGATCCTCACCGAGCCGAAGAACGCGCTGGTCAAGCAGTACCAGAAGCTGTTCGACATGGAGGGCGTGAAGCTCGGCTTCAACGACGACGCGCTTACCGCCGTCTCGAAGAAGGCGATCGAGCGCAAGACCGGCGCACGCGGCCTCCGCTCGATCCTGGAGGGCATTCTGCTCGACACGATGTTCGACCTGCCGTCGATGGACGGGGTGGACGAGGTCGTGGTCGACAAGGACGTGGTCGCCGGCACCAAGGAGCCGGTCCGCGTCTATGCCAAGAAGGAAAAGGCGGGCTGAGCGTAGCACGCTAGCTCCGGCTGGAATTTGGAAGGCCCTTTCCGCGAGAGCGGGGAGGGCCTTCTGCTATTTGCCCCTCCCGTTACCCGGGGGGGGGGGGGGGGGGGGCGGGGGGGGCGGGGCGG
>NZ_JASATQ010000088.1:0-16696 GCF_038440415.1 Sphingomonas sp. OTU376
CGCCCCCCCCCGGGGAACAGGAAGCGCTAAACCTCGATACGCCCTAGCGATCGATATAGCCCCGCCGCGTCGCCACCGTCACGGCGTGCGTGCGGTCATGGACGCCCAGCTTCTCGAAAATGGTCTTGAGCTGCGCCTTGATGGTGTCGACCGACAGGGTCAGCCGCCAGGCGATCTGCTTGTTGGGATGGCCCTCGGCAACGAGGCGCAGGATCGCTGCCTCGCGGTCCGTCAGCGGCTCGTCCAGCGCATGCTCGGCCAGCGCGTGGGCGATGTCGGAACAGACCACCCGGCGCCCGGCATGTACCGAACGGATCGCGTCGATCAGCTCGCTTCGGACGCAGTTCTTCAGCAGATAACCGGATGCCCCTGCCCGGATCGCGCGGATCGCGTTCGCATCGCCGGGATAGGTGGTGAGCACCAGGATGCGCGCGTCGCCGGACAGCGCCCGGATCTTCTCGATCGCCTCGATGCCGCTCATGCCCTGCATCTGGACGTCCATCAGCGTGACGTCCGGCGCGAGGTCGCGGAACTTCGCGATCGCGTCCGGGCCGTTGCATGCCTCGCCGATGGCCTCCATATCGTCCTGCCGCGCCAGCAATCCGGTCACGCCTTCGCGCACCACGGGATGATCGTCCACCACCAGGACGCGGATCGGCGAGGCACTAAGCGAGGCAACGGTCATCCACGGCTCCACAGGCGTGCTAGCAGGCTGCGCTTCTCGGCCTTGTACGCGATTCCGCCAGGCACCGTGAGCAGCAGTTCGGTACCCTGATCCGCCGAGGGGCGGATGACAAGGCTTCCGCGCAGCCTCCGCGCCCGTTCGCGCATGCCCGCCAGCCCGTAATGCCCGGTGCGGCCTCGCGCCGCGAGCTCGGGGTCGATGCCCACGCCGTCGTCGGCGATGCGCAGCGCGAAGCTCGCGCCATAGTCGATCTCCACCTCGACGCGCCGGGCGCAGGCGTGCCGCCAGATGTTGAACAGCGCTTCGCCCGCGATGCGGCCGGTCTCCTCCAGCGCCGGCGTGTCCAGCGCGCGGGGCGTGCCGTTGATGGCGACGCATATCTCGACGTCGGGGCCGAAGCCCTGTCGGGCGATCAGCTCCCGGATGACCTGCTCGATATCCGCCGCCTGGCGGGAGCGCAGGTCGAGCACCCGGTCGCGTCCCTCGGCGATCACCCGGTCGGCGGTGTCGATCGCCTGCAGCAGCGCCGGGCGGCCGGGCTGCTTCGCCGGTAGATCGTCGACCGCGAGCTGGAATCGCAGGGTCAGCGACTGGATCGCCTGCAGCAGTGTGTCGTGCAGCTCGCGGGCGATGCGCTCACGCTCCTCGAAGCGCTCCGCCATGCGCAGCCGGATGCGGCTGGCGACCACGCGCATTCGCATCGAATAGGCGAGCCAGAGCAGCGCAAGCAAAGCGGCGGCGCACAGCAGCCGGAACGGCCAACTCTGCACGAAGGTGGGGCGGATCTCGAAGCCGATCTCGGCACCGCTCCGGTTCCACACACCGTCATTGTTCGCGGCGATTACATGGAAGCGATAGCTGCCCGGGCCGAGATTGGCATAGGAGGCCACGCGCCGGGTGCCGGCGTCCACCCAGCCATCGTCCACGCCGTCCAGCCGATAGCGGAAGTGCACGCGCTGCGGCACCGCGAGGCTGAGACCGGCATAGGCGATATCGAGCGCGCGGGTGCCGGGCGGCAGGGTCAGGCTGCCCGGATCGCGCCAGCTTCGTCCGCCGCTGGTCAGTGAACGGATCGTGACGGGCGGAGGGAGAGCGTTCTGCTTGAGCGTCGCCGGATCGAAATAGCCCGCGCCCTGGCGGTTGAGGAACCAGACGCGGCCGTCGCCGGCGACCGTGCTCTGCAGGCCCGCAAAGCCTGCATGTTGGGCCGCGCTGACCAGCCCGTCCTGCGAGTTGAACAGCGTGCGCGGCAACGGCGCATGCGGGTCCTGGAAGGCGCGGTCCAGGTCGGCGGTGGCCACCCGGGAGATGCCGGTGCGGGCGACCAGCCAGGTCTCGCCGCGCGCGGTCTGCACCAGGCTTCGCAGCCAGATCAGCCAGGGAAAGCGGCTCTGGTCGAGCCGGGTCAGCTTGCCGTCGCGCAGGCGCACCAGGCCCCGATCGTCGCTCAGGAAGATGTCACGCGTGCCGGCAGCGAGCATCGTGGCGGTGCCGAAGCCCTTTCTCAGGGTGAGGCGATCGCCCTCGAGCGTGGTGAAGTCGGGACGGCCGGTAAAGGCGATGCCGCCCGCGGGCGTGGCGATCATGTCCCACACACGCTGCTGCGCGAGCGCTCCGGTGGCATGGTGCCAGCCCCCCACGTCGCGCCAGACCAGCGGCTCACCGAAGATGGCGACCCACAGCCGGCCCTGGCCATCCTCGGCGCAATAGGTCGATGTGCCCTGACCGGGAAAGCCTGGTGCGGTCTCGATATGCTCGCCCACAATATGGAGTGTGCGGGCGTTCTGGACGATCCAGATGCCGCCGGCACAGGCGCGGCACATCGACAGGTTGCTGCCGTCCAGCTTCAGGATCGGCCGGGGCGCTCCCCCCGGCGCGATCCGGAACAGCGTGTCGTTCGATTCGATATAGACGCTGCCGTCGCTGGCGCCGGCAAGCGCCAGGCCGTGGACCGGGTCGGCCGGAATGGCCAGTTCCTGCGTCGCGCTGGCGCGGCGGAACTGGTCGATGCCGGTCTCGGTGGCGATCCAGACGCTGCCCTCGCGATCGACGAATGATTCATAGCTGAAGTCCGAGGTCAGCCCGTTCGCCGCGTCGAACGGGTAGGCGGTTGCCCTCGCGCCGGCGGCCGACGGAATGTACGAGATGCCGATGGACGCGGTCGTGCGCCACAGCCCGCCCTGCCGGTCGAAACTCAGCGTGGCGGAGCGGACGTTGGGGGCGGAGGGGAACTGGATGGCACGCGCGGGCGCCCGGCCATGTCCGTCGCGCACCATGCGCGTGCCCGTCCCGTCGGAGACCCACAGCGCGCCGGACGGATCCAGCGCGATCCTCGGCCTGCCCGAGACGCGGTCGGGCAGCAGCTGGAAGCGGGTCGTGCCCGGTGCGAGATAGGCGAGGGCGCCGCTGTTCCCGCCCTGGTGGGTGAGCGCGATCCACACGCCGCTATCCGGCGCGATCACCAGCCCCATGACCGCGCCTTCGGGCCGCCCCAGCTTTTCCCCGATCGACTCCCATTTTCCACCGCGCAGGCGCCTGAGCTGCGTGTCGAACCGTCCGGAGGCGACCCAGATCGAGCCGTCCGGCGCCTGTGCCATCGGGCCGATCGAGGCGGGCGGGGCGGGCAGGTGCATGTCGACGAGCCGCCCGCCGCGGTACATCGCCACGCCGCCATTGCCGCCCAGCCCCACCCAGAGCGTGCCGTCGCGGCCGGCCAGCAGCCCGGTCGGCTCCACGCGTCTCCGCGCCGCGTCGGCGGGCCAGTCGATCCGCTCGAAGCTGATTCCGTCGAACCGGTAGAGCGCGTCGCCCGCCAGCCAGATATAGCCGTCGCGGGTCTGGGTGATCCTGAAGACCCCGTTCGGCGCGCCTTCATCGGGACCCCAGCGGACATGCTTCAGCCCGCCGAACCCCGGCGGCGAGACCTGCGCCTGGAGCGGTATCGGCGCGAGCAGGCAGGCGGCGAGCAGCGCCCGGGCACTACCCGCCAAACGTCCCCGCCAGCCGACGATCCCCCGCCAAATCATCCAGCCCCGCGCCCAGTTCGTCCCCGTTCTGGTAGCGATAGCAAAGCCGCGGGCCCTTCTCCAGCCCGCGGCGGTGCGGGTCAGAGGCGCACGGCATAGAGCGCGTGATGCGCGAGGATGAACAGGGTGCGCCCGTCCGCCCCGCCGATCACCAGTTGCAGCGGCCGCTCGGGCACGTCGATGCGGCGGACCGGCTTGCCGGCGGCGTCATAGACGAACACCTGCCCGTTCGCGACATAGAGCGTGCCGTCCTTGTCGCGAGCCACGCTCTCGCCGCCGCGATCCGCGACGATGCGCAGGTCGGTCACCGTCCCGTTCGCGCCCACCAGCCCGCTATAGGTGCGGTTCTCCGAGCCGTTGGTCAGCGTCACCCGCTCGCCCGGCCGCGCCGCGACCAGTCCGTGCGCGTCCAGCGTGTCCGACCAGCGCCAGCCATTGTGATCGTCCGGCCCCTGGTTCCACACCCGGAATGCCGGCAGCACCAGCGACCCGTCGGGCGAGACATATTCGCGCATCTTGGGCGTGGCCATCGCGCGGGTGAAGAAGTCGGCGATCGGCGGGAACTGGTAGGTCTCCGGATCGATCCGGTCGGCGAACTCGCCGTTGGCCCACATGTTGACCGGCAGCAGCGTCGCCGCGCCGTCCTGCACCCTGGCGGCGGTCGGGTCGATCACCCGCACCGCGCCGGGCCTGGCCGGATCGATGCTGTAGACCGTGGCGTCATGCCCGGCCGAGGACAGCACCAGCAGATGGCCCGAAGCGTCCACCGCCAGGTTCACCGGATCGAGCGGCGCATCCGCGACGATGGTCAGGCCTTCCTTCTCCGACCAGCCATGAATCCGCTGGAACTGCCGGTCGATGAAGTAGAGCTTGCCCTTCGCATCCGTCGCAGCGCCCGCGATCGAATAGAAGCCGTCGGCCAGCTTGCGCACCTCCGGCGATACCGGCACCGGCGTCCTGCCCGGTGCGACCGCGCCGACATCGAGCCGGGCGAACTCGCGCTCGCGCACTTCCTGCCCGCCGGTCACGTCCTTTATCGCATTCTCGAACGGATATTTGCTCGCCCGCAAATAGGTGCCGCAGCCCTTGTCGTCGCAACTGGCAAAGCCGCTCTCGGCGTTCACATGGACGTTGCGGAAGCGGATGTCGCTCGAGTTGGTGAGCTTCACCGCCGCATCCATCGGCTTGATCGAGCGCGTGACCCGGTAGCCGTGATAATTGGCGAACAGGATGTTGCGCGAGTTGCGGAACTCCGTCGAGATCGCGTTCACCCCGTCGCGCACTTCCTGCTCGGTCTGCGGCGCATGGAACTCCCAGTTCTCGACATGGTCGAGCACGATCTCGGCCCGGTAGTGGTGCTCGGCCGACAGCTCATAGACATAGCCGGGCGTCGTGGTGTCCGAGACATAGAAGCCCGCCGAGGCCAGCGTGTTGGGCGACCAGACCGCCGCGAAGGTGCCGCCGCCGCCATCGGTCACCCAGATGCTCGGATGCTGGCCGTCGAAGCGCGCCTTGGGGTCGCCGAAGCCGATCGGGCTGCCCTTGGTGAGCACGGTGCCGCCGCCGCCCTGGATCTTGACGTCGTTGACCATCGAGGCCGCGCCCGCCTTCCACAGCAGTGCCGTGGCGCGCGGATTGACCCCGCCGGTCCACAACCCGATGCCCGAGACGATCGCGTCGCCGCCTTTGGCACTTGCCAGCAGGGCCTTGGCGCTGCCGACCCCGGCATAGGCCGGCGTCTCGTCGGGCAGGTAGAGATGGGTGAGGCTGGGGTGCAGCGAGATCAGCACGCTGTCCGGCCGCAGCCGCAGCGTGTCGGTCACCCGGTAGCGGCCCATCGGCAGATAGACCACGCGGTGGGTATCGATCGCCTTCTGCAACGCGGCGGTATCGTCAGTCTCGTCATCGCCCTTCACGCCCAGGTCGCGGGCATTGGCCCATTCGCTGACCGGGGGCAGGGCGCGGATCGCCGGCGCGGGGCGCTTGGGCATCTTCGCCAGCGGTGCCATCGACAGGTCGGTGGCGAAGGCGCCCATCGCGCCCAGCCCGGGCAGCTTGAGCCCATAGGAGAAGTCGCTCACCCGGTAGGCGCGGCCCTGGCCCGCCACCGTCCGGCCGCTGTCGCGGAAGCGGGCGAAGACCGGCGTGTCCTGCGCCACCGCGTTCATGAAGCCCACCTGGGTGAACACGCTGTTCTCGTTCGAGATCAGCACCCCGGCCTGGGCGACATTCTCGAAGCGCACGTCCTTGCCCCACAGCGAATCCGAATAGCCGCGGTCGATCTCGATCCCCACCGGGGTGTTGCGGATCGCGACATTGACCAGGGTCAGGTCAACCTCATGCTCGCGGATCGCCGCGTCGCGCTGCCCCTCGAACTCGGAATCGATCAGCGTGAACTGCCAGGCGGGCGAGGTCTTCTCGGTCAGGATGCCGTAGCGCCCGCCATAGAAGCGCAGATTCTCGCACTCGTTGCCGGCCTGGTAGATGCCGGCCAGCCCCGATCCGAGATGGAAGTCGACATGGCGCAGGAAGCCGTGCTGCGCGACGCGAAAACGCACCGCGACCGCGCCTCCATTGCCCTTGCCGATCTCGAAATCGACATTGGACAGCGCTGAATAGAAGGTGCTCGACGTCGCGTCATAGATGTCCGGATTGGCCGGCACGCTGGTGGGCGGCGGCACCGGCACCTTGCCGACGCGGTACTGGTCCTCGCCGGTGAAGCTGACCATGGCCGCCACGCCCTTACCATAGCCCGGCGTATCGTCGCCCAGCACGATCACCGGCCTGGTGGCGCCGACGCCGAACACGCGCACGGCCGAGCGCACGAAGATGGTGCGGCTGATCCGGTAGCGGCCGGAGGGCAGGAAGACGACGCCGCCCTTGCCGCCTATGGCCGCCGCGTCGATCGCCTGCTGCAGCGCGGCGCTGTCGTCGGCGCGGCCGTCGCCCACGCCCTTCACGGTGATCGCGCGCGGATCGTTCGGCTGGGTCCGGTAGACCGAGGTCGATTGGGCAAGCGCGGGAAGCGGGCACAGCAACAGGGCCGCGCAAAGCAGGCGGAAGGCCTTCATGAACCTCTCCCGGAATGGGCTGATGGAAAGACAACAGGGCGCGGGCAGGGCCGCGCCCGGGAAATCAGGCCTGGCTGAGCGCCAGGCTCTGCGCCGCGATCGCCACCTGGGTGCGGTTGCGCACGTTGAGCTTGCGCATCAGCGCGGTCATGTGCGCCTTCACCGTCGCCTCGGCGATGCCAAGCTCATAGGCGATCTGCTTGTTGAGCTGCCCCGAATGCACGCCCCGCATCACCTTGAGCTGGGTAGGCGTGAGATGCACGGGCCGGCCCGCGCCATCAATCAGATGGGGCATCGCGGCCGAAACTGCCGCCTTCTGGCTCGCTTCCTGAACGGTCACCTTCATCGATCCTCTCCCCGAGGCGCATGGCGTCATGCTCGCGGATCGGCGGTTCTGCACGATCCCTGTCCATGTTCCGTTTTATGGAATCGGTTGGACAGGTTTTAATATGTTCCCCAATTGGTAACGGTAGCAAGCCTTTTTCGTTGCCGATTTGCAAAAACTTGTCATACAACTCCGTGCGTCCAACGAGCTTGTGATAAAAAGCCGAGGACTTCCGGGGAGGACAACGATGTCAGGATTCGCGTTCGATTGCGCCCAGGGGATCGCCGAATGAACGGCGAGGATATCCGGCTGGTAATCGCCGCGGTCGCCGGCATCGTCCTTGCGATCCTGCTGATCGTCCGCTGGCGCCTCCATCCCTTTATCGGCCTGCTCGTCGGCGCCTTCGCCGTCGGCCTGTTCGCTGGCCTGCCGCTCGGCGACACGGCCAAGGCGGTGCAGAAGGGCGTGGGCGATATCGTCGGCGGCACCGGCCTGGTCGTGGCGCTCGGCCTGTCGCTCGGCGCGATGCTCCATCTCTCCGGCGCCGCGGCTTCGCTCGCCACCGGCGCGCTGCGGCTGACCGGGCCCAGGGCCGCGCCCTGGGCGACGCTCGGCATCGCGATCGTCATCGGCCTGCCGCTGTTCTTCGAGACCGGGCTGGTGCTGCTGCTGCCGATCGTCGTCGCCGCCGCCAAGGCGATGCCCGACAATGGCGATCCCGACGGTACCAAGCTGCGGCTCATCATGCCCGCGCTGGCCGGTCTCGGCGTCGTCCACGCGCTGGTCCCGCCGCATCCCGGCCCGCTGCTCGCGGTCGAGGCGCTCAAGGCCAGCCTCGGCCTGACCATGCTCTACGGCGTCATCATCGCCATCCCCATCGCGATCCTCGCCGGACCCGTCCTCGCCAAATTCGTCACCCCCGGCGTCAAGCTCACCGAACCGGTGCTGAGCGACCCGGTGCACGACCTGCAGCCGCCGCACCGCGCGGTCTCGCTGTTCATCGTGCTGCTGCCGATCGTGCTGATCGCCACCGGCGAGCTCGCCAAGCTGGTGCCGGCGCTGGCCAATTCGCCCCTGCTCGCCGCCGCCGCCAATCCGGTGCTCGCGCTGCTCATCACCAACCTCCTCGCGCTGCCGCTGCTGTTCGGCCGTCGGCTGGGCGAGGAAAGCATCCAGGATGCTATCTGGTTCGAGACGATGGGCGCGGCGGGGGCAATCCTGCTGGCGATCGGCGCGGGCGGCGCGCTCAAGCAGGTGCTGGTCACCGCCGGCCTGTCGGACCTGCTGGCGCGGCTGGTGATGATGTACTCGATCTCGCCGCTGCTGCTCGGCTGGCTGGTCGCGGTCGGCATCCGCCTGGCGGCCGGATCGGCGACGGTGGCGACGATCACCGCGGTCGGCATCATGCCGGGCGTGGTCGCCGCCTCGGGCGCTTCGCCCGAGCTGGTCGTGCTCGCCATCGGCGCGGGCTCGGTGTTCTTCAGCCACGTCAACGATCCCGGCTTCTGGCTGGTCAAAGGCTATATGGGCACGACCACGGCGGACACCTTCCGCACCTGGTCGCTGCTCGAGACGGTGATCTCGGTCGCCGGTCTGGTCATGGTGGTGGGGCTCAGCTACCTTGTCTGAGACGCGCCCTGGAGAAAATCGAGGCGCGAAGAAGAGAGGCGCCGTGCAGGAGGGCAGGCTCGCCGATCGCGCCTATACGGCGATCGTCGGGATCATCAACGAAGACGATCTGGCGGTCGGCGACCGGCTGCCGTCCGAGGCGCGGCTGGCCGAGCTGTTCGGCATGTCGCGCACGATCGTGCGCGAGGCGCTGGTCCGCCTCGCCGCCGACGGGATCACCGAGGCGCGGCGCGGTGCCGGCTCCTATGTGAAGCGCCGGCCTTCCGCCCGGCTCGGCTCGCACGTGCCGATGGACGGGCTGGCGGCGACGCTCGGCACCTATGAGGTGCGCTTCGTGCTGGAAGCCGAGGCCGCGCGCCTCGCGGCGCAGCGCCGCTCGCAGGAGCAGATGGAAGAGATCGACGCGGCGCTCGAGGCGCTGCGCACCGCCTTGCTCTCCAGCGCGCCCGCGCATGACGAGGACTGGCGGCTCCACCGCGCCATCGCCGAGGCGACGGGCAACAGCGCCTTCATCTCCACCTTCGATCATCTCCAGCATGACGTGATGGGCATATTGCGCGCTGGCGTCGACATCTCGCGCTCGCGCCCGCCCGAGGTGATCGGATCGATGATGGAGGAGCACGACGCGGTGGTCGACGCGATCCGCGCCCAGGACGGCGACGGCGCGGCACTCGCGATGCGCTGGCACCTCTCCCAGGGCCGCAAGCGCCTGATGCCCTGACGCTCCAACCGTCGTCCAATACCCCCAAACCGTCATGCTGAACTCGTTTCAGCATCCAACGTGCAACAACGGATGTCTTCGCGGGTGGAGGGTTGGGCCCTGAAACGGGTTCAGGGTGACGATATCCAGCCTCTACGACCCAAGCTCCGTCCGCAGCCACGCGAACACTTCGCCGCAAAGCGCATCGACCGGCCGATAGCAGTGCAGCGCCAGCGCGCGCTCGTCGCCGTCCGGGCGCTCCAGCGTTGCGAACTGGCTGTCGAGCAGGCTCGGCGCCATGTAATGCCCGGCGCGCGCGGCCAGTCGCGGCGCGATCTCCGCTGGCTCGCCGTCGAGCAGGATGAAGGCGATCGGCACGCCCGCCGCACGTTCCAGCCGTTCCCGGTAGCTGCGCTTGAGCGCAGAGCAGGCGGCGACCGCGATGCCGCGCTCGCGCACCGCGCCGCCGATCGCCGTGCCCAGCCGGTCGAGCCAGGGCCAGCGGTCGGCATCGTCGAGCGGCTGGCCGCCGCGCATCTTGGCGACGCTCTCGCTCGAGTGGAAATCATCGCCCTCGAATGCCGGGGCGGCGAGATAGGTGGCGAGATGGCTGGCCAGCGTTGATTTGCCGCAGCCGCTCACGCCCATCACGACGACCGCGCAGGGGAGCAATCCGGTCATTTTTGGCTGCGCTTTCACGTCGTTCCCCGGCTTCGGACAGGACGCTAGATGTTCGCATGCGGGCGCTTTGACCATTGCGACCTTTGTCGCGGTCGTCCGGGTCTGGGCGCGCGCGTATCCGCGTGTCAGGATTGGCCATAACAAAAGAGGGGACCGGCATGATCGGCGGGATTCGATGGGGCGCCGCGGCGTCGGTGATCGCAGTGGCGGTGTCCGCGATGCCCGCCCAGGCGCAGCGGGTCCGGTCGGTCTCGGTCTATGCGACGGCGCCGAACGATCCTGCCGCGGTCCTGGTCAAGGCGAAGGGCGACGGCGTCGCCGACGACAGCGCCGCGATCCAGTCCGCGATCGATGTGGCGGCGGCGAAGCCCGGCGGCGGCATCGTCTTCCTGCCCTCGGGCCGGCACCGCATTACCCGCACCATCTATATCTGGCCGGGCGTCCGCCTGTTCGGGGTGGGCAGGACGCGGCCGGTCTTCGTGCTGGCACCGAATACGCCGGGCTTCCAGCAGGGCGTCGGCAGCATGGTCTTCTTCACCGGCAACCAGCCGAACGGCGCGGCGCCGGGGGCAGGCGGGGTGCCGCTGCGCGGCAAGGTCCCAGTGCCGCCGCCGACCAGCGTGCCGTTCAATCCCGACATTGCCGACGCCAATTCGGGCACCTTCTATTCCGCGCTGGCCAATGTCGATTTCGAGATCGGCGCGGGCAATCCGGCGGCGACGGCGGTGCGCCAGCATACCGCGCAGCACAGCTATCTCGCGCATATCGACTTCCATCTCGGCTCGGGCCTCGCCGGCATCTACCAGGTCGGCAATCTCGGCATGAACCTGCGCTTCCATGGCGGGCGCTACGGCATCCTTGCGGAGAAGACCTCGCCCGCCTGGCAGTACACGCTGCTCGATTCGAGCTTCGACGGGCAGCGTGATGCGGCGATCCGCGAGCATGAGGCGGGGCTGACCCTGGTCAACACCGTCATCCGCAACACGCCCGTCGGCATCGATATCGACCGCGGCTATGGCGACTGGCTGTGGGGCAAGGACGTCCGCTTCGAGAATGTCTCGAAGGCCGGCGTAATCATCAGCAACGAAGGCAATGCCTATACTCAGATCGGCTTCGACAATGCGCTGGCCAGCGGTACCCCGGTTTTCGCAAGCTTCCGCGACAGCGGCAAGACGGTGGCGGGCTCGGGGCCGAACTATCGGGTCAAGGAATTCACCTATGGCCTGACGCTTGCCGGCCTGAACCAGCCGGGCCGCTACGAAACCCGCATCGCCGCAGCAGCGCTGCCCAAGCTACCAGCCCGCCGCGACCCCGCCATCCGCGCCTTCCCGGCAGTCACCAGCTGGACCAGTGTCCGCGACCTCGGCGTGAAGGGCGACAACGCCACCGACGACACCGCCGCCCTTCAGAAGGCGATCGATACGCACCGAGTCCTCTACTTTCCGGCAGGCTTCTACCGCGTCACCGACACGCTGAAGCTGCGTGCCGACAGCGTGCTGATCGGCCTCCACCCCAGCCTCACCCAGATCGTCCTCGCCGAGGACAGCCCCGCCTATCGCGGCGTCGGCCCTGCCAGGGCGCTGATCGAGAGCGCGAAGGGCGGCGACGCGCTCGTCTCCGGCCTCGGCTTGTTCACCGGTGGGCAGAACCCGCGCGCCACCGCCCTGCTCTGGAAGGCCGGTGCGAAATCGCTGGTCGATGACGTCAAGTTCCAAGGCGGCCACGGCACCAACCTCGCCGACGGCAGCCGCTTCGATCCGTACAACGCCAACCACACGGCGGACGCCGACCCGAAGAAGCGCTGGGACGGCCAATATTCCAGCCTCTGGGTCACCGATGGCGGCGGCGGCACCTTCAACGGGTTGTGGACCCCCAACACCTATGCCCATGCCGGCCTCTACGTCTCCGACACCGACACGCCCGGCTTCGTCTACGAGATGTCCGCCGAGCATCATGTCCGCGCCGAGATCGTGCTCGACCGCGTCCGCAACTGGGAGTTCCTCGCCCCCCAGACCGAGGAGGAAGCCGGCGAGAGCCGCAACACCGTCGCGCTCGAGGTGCGCAACTCGCGCGACATCCTGTTCGCCAATTTCCATGGCTACCGCGTCACCCGCTCGCTCCAGCCGGCCCCGGCGGCGGTCAAGCTCACCAACTCGACCAACATCCGCTTCCGCAATGTCCATGTGAACGCCGAGAGCGGCTTCTCGACCTGCGACGCGAATGGCTGCGGCACCTATCTGCGCGCCAGCAAATATCCCTATTCGAACGCGATCGTCGACGTGACCCGCGGCGGCGAGGTGCGCGAGCGCGAATTCGCGGTGCTCGACGTGACCGACGCACCCACGCCCGCCGCCACGCCTTCGCTCGCCCCGGTAACCCAGCTCGCCACCGGCTTCGGCGCACTTGGCGGCGGCGCGGTGGACGGCACGGGCAAGCTCTACTTCGTCGACCGCCCGTTCCAGCGCATCCATGGCTGGTCCGAGAAGGAAGGGCTGACCATCGCCGCCGACGCCCCGCTCGACGCGATCAACCTCGCGGTCGATCGCTCGGGCCACCTGCTCGTGCTTTCCTCGATGGGCCCGGCCGCCACCGTCTACAGCGTCGATCCGGCCAGGCCCGCCGAGGTCCGCCTGATCGAGCCGACAGTCGTTACGGAAGGGAAGGGCGCCCAGGTCGCGCTCCCCGGCAGCTTCTGGAACAATGGCGAGTTCCGCGACCAGTATGACGCGAGGACCGACCATTTCACCACCCTCGCCGAGATGTTTGCGCGCGACATGGCCGTGCCCAAGCCGCGCGAATATGTCTCGCCCGACGGCAGCCTGCGCCTGCCGGCCTTCCGCGTCTGGCAGCAGGGCCCGTCCGATCATCTCGGCTGGCGCTTCTCCGATACGCTCGACACCTATGGCTGGGTCACCGGCAAGCCCGGCGAGCGCGTCCACCTCGCCAACGGCTCGGAGAACCGCACCTATACCGGCCTGCTCGGCGCGGGCGGCGCGGTCACCGATCTCAAGCCCTTCGCCCCGCGCGGCGGCGAGAGCGTCGCCGTCGGGCCGGACGGGCGCGTCTACATCGCGAACGGCGATGTCTTCGTCTATGCGGCCGACGGCAGCGAGCTCGGCCGCATCACCGTGCCCGAGCGTCCGCTGCAGCTCCTCTTCGGCGGCACGGACGGCAGGACCCTGCTCATCCTCGCGCATCACGGCCTCTATTCGGCCCGTCCCTGAACCGGCCCGGCGGCGTCTGCGACCATGGTCGTAGATGCCGCGCCCACCCCGATCAGATAAGGTTCGGACACAATGGCACAGACCATGTGACGATAACGATCAGGGGATGGATGATGGGGAATAGCTTCACCCGCGGTGCGTTGCTCCGTGATAGCGCTACCAGTCTCGCCGCGCTCGCCGCGGCGCTGTGCTGCACGCCGGCCTTCGCGCAGACCGCACCGGCACCGGCACCGGCGCCGCAAAGCCAGGAGGCGCCCGCCGCCGCGCCGCAGGACGACAGCGCGGCCAGCGACAATGGCCAGATCATCGTCACCGGCACCCGCATCATCGCGAGCGGCTTCAACGCGCCCACGCCGACCACGGTGATCGGCGAGGAGCAGATCGCCAGCAACGCCCAGCCCAACATCTTCAACACGATCGCCCAGCTGCCCTCGCTCCAGGGCTCGACCGGCGCTTCCACCGGCACGTTCAGCACGTCGAGCGGCCAGCAGGGCCTCAGCTCCTTCTCGCTGCGCGGCCTGCAGGCGATCCGCACGCTGACCCTGCTCGACGGCCAGCGCGTCGTCGGCGCCAACGTCACCGGCGTGCCCGATATCAGCATGTTCCCGCAGCTGCTGGTCAAGCGCGTCGACGTCGTGAACGGCGGCGCCTCGGCCTCCTATGGCTCGGACGCGGTCGGCGGTGTCGTCAACTTCATCACCGACACCCACTTCACCGGGTTCAAGGCCAATATCCTCGGCAGCATCACCCGCTACAACGACGACAAGACCGGGCTCGCCCAGGCGGCCTTCGGCACCTCGCTGTTCGACGATCGCGTGCACCTCGTGGTCAGCGGCGAATATGACAATGAAGGCGGCGTCGGGCCGGGCAATTTCGGCACCGATCTCGCCGGCGACCGCGACTGGTTCCGCGCCTCGACCTTGCTCGACAGCCGGGTCACCACCGGCGGCGCGCCGCAATATACCTATAGCGACTACGCCCAGTCCTATCAGTATGCGAAATACGGCCTGATCACCAACGGGCCGCTCCAGGGCGTCGCGTTCGACCAGAACGGCGTCCCCTACAACTTCAACTATGGCTCGAACGGCGTGCCCCAGGGCAACGGCACCGTGTCGAACTGCTATCCGGGCAACAGCTTCTGCGTCGGCGGCGATCTTTCGGGTGGCGTCGGCTCGGGCGCCTCGCTCAAGTCCTCGCTCGAGCGCATCAACGGCTATGGCCGGATCGGCTTCGATTTCGCCGACGGCCAGGAATTCTACGTCACCGCCAATGTCGCGCAGGTGCTGACCAGCAACCAGCCGAGCCCCGGCTATAACCGCGTCAACCTCACCATCTCCTGCGCCAACGCCTTCCTGCCCCAGTCGATCAAGGATCGCTGCGGCACCGCCAACATCACCTCCTTCGCCTTCGGATCGAGCAACGGTTCCTTCCCCAGCCCGAAGGTCAGCACCGACCGGCGGCAATATCGCTTCGTCGCCGGCGTGAAGGGCGCGCTCGGCAGCAAGTGGCATTACGACGCCTATTATGAGCGCGGCACCACCAAGTCGTACATCGATGTCGATCACATCGTGCTGCAGAACCGCTATGCCGCAGCGGTCGACGCGGTCATGCTCAACGGCACCGTCGTCTGTGCCAACGCCCAGGCGCGCGCGCTCGGCTGCCAGCCGATCAACGTCTTCGGCGGCGCGGCGCCGTCCGCCGCGGCGCTCGCCTATGTCCAGCCGGAGAACGGGCCGTTCCAGCACACCACGCTGACCCAGGATGTCGCGAGCGTGAACTTCTCGGGCGAGGCGTTCGACCTGTGGGCGGGGCCGCTCACGGTCGCGTTCGGCGGCGAATATCGCCACGAATATTACCGGGTGAACGCCGATCCCTATGGCGCCGGCGTCTCCGCGATCAGCCCGAACTCGGCCGCCTATCCCGCCGATCCGCTGCTCAATTCGGCGCAGGGCAGCAACTATGCGGCGGGCAACTACAAGAACGGCAACGGCGCCTACAGCGTCTATGAAGGCTTTCTCGAGCTCAACCTGCCGCTGTTCGACGGGCCGATGGGCAAGGCGAACCTCAACCCCGCCGCCCGCATGACCCATTACAGCACCTCGGGAACCGTCTGGGCGTGGAAGATCGGCGGCACCTGGGATACGCCGCTCGACGGGCTCCGCTTCCGCGCCGTGACCTCGCGCGACGTCCGCGCGCCGAACCTTTCCGAACTCTACGCCGCGCCCACCGTCACCACGGTGCCGAGCTTCGCCAATCCCTATGGCCCGACGGTGCAGATCTTCCAGAACACGGTCGGCAACCCCGATCTGAAG
This sequence comes from Sphingomonas sp. OTU376, assembly GCF_038440415.1. Classification (NCBI taxonomy): domain Bacteria; kingdom Pseudomonadati; phylum Pseudomonadota; class Alphaproteobacteria; order Sphingomonadales; family Sphingomonadaceae; genus Sphingomonas; species Sphingomonas sp. OTU376. The sequence goes on from NZ_JASATQ010000088.1 coordinate 15,654, forward strand.
CCGGAAATCGCCCGCAACACCGAACTGGGCGTGGTCTATTCGAACCCGTCCTGGCTGCCCGGGCTCAGCCTCTCGTTCGACTATTACAGCATCAAGCTGAAGGGCGTGATCTCGACGCTTTCGGCGGCGCAGATCGTCCAGTTCTGCCATGACGGCCTCACGCAATTCTGCGGCGGCTTCGTGCTCAACAGCCCGACCCAGGGCGGCAACTTCGTCAACGTCCAGCCGTTCAACCTCGCCTCGTGGAAGACCAGCGGGTTCGATATCGAAGCGAGCTACCAGTGGAAGCGGCCGCTGGGCCTGCCCGGTTCCTTCACGGTCCGCGCGCTCGGCACGCATGTCCGCGAGTTCCTCGTCGATGCCGGCGTGAAGGGTGTGGACGTCGTCGATCAGGCGGGCGCCAACACCGGCAACACGCCGCACTGGAAGTGGCTCGCCGTCCAGTCCTATGACGGCCCCGGCTTCACGCTGATGGCGCAGCAGCGCTGGTTCTCCGACGGCGTGTACGGCAACCAATATGTCGTCTGCCAGTCGGGCTGCCCGGTCTCGACCACCAACCACCCGACGATCAACACCAACACGATGAAGGGCGCCTTCTACTTCGACGTCGGCGGCTCGGTGAACCTGACGGGCAACATCACCTCCTATTTCAAGGTCGACAATCTCTTCGACCACGATCCCGCGCCGTCGCCGCAGACCAACACCGGCCTCGACGTGAACCCGGCGCTCTACGACACGCTCGGCCGCACCTATCGCGTGGGTGTCCGCCTGAAGTTCTGATCGCCTTCCGAACTCCCCTCTGGCTTGGCGCAGGGCCGGTCCCTCCGCCAAGCCTGCTCTGTTTGGGGAAGGGGAGGGCGCTGCGGGACAGCGGCAAATTCCCCTCCCTGGAAGGGAGGGGCTAGGGGTGGGTGGAGGCCTGGCGATATGTCAGGGCAAGCCCGGCGTCACCATATCGACATCCAGCCCTTCCAGTTCCCCGGGGGGGGGGGGGGGGGGGGGGGGGGGGGGGGGGGGGGGGGGGGGGGGGGGGGGGGGCCGCG
>NZ_JASATQ010000089.1:0-16063 GCF_038440415.1 Sphingomonas sp. OTU376
TATGACCGCCGCCGTCGACGCCGGCCGCGCCGGCGAGGCGGGCCGCGGCTTCGCCGTGGTCGCCGACCTGGTCAGCGCGCTCGCGATGCGCGCCGAGGAAGAAGCCGGCCGCGCCCGCGACCAGCTCACCACGACCCAGGCCGAAGTGGTTACCGCGGTGGATGCGGTGATGAAGGTCGATGGCGCGCTCGCCAACATCTCCAGCGATGTCGGCGAAGTCCACGCCCTGCTCGGCACCATGGCGCAGGACAACAAGGCGCAGGCGGTCGCGATCGGCGAAGTCAGCACCGCGATCGGCGCGATGGACCGGGGCACGCAGCAGAACGCCGCGATGGTCGAGGAAACCTCCGCCGCCACCCGTACGCTCGAGCAGGAAGCCGAAACCCTGGCCGAGCTCACCAGCGCCTTCCGCACGGATGCCGCAGCCGCTCCCGCACGCGCGAACGGTCGCCACCCGATCGTCAGCGGCGTGGTGCGCAACCTGCCGGCAGCGGCGGTCTCCGCCCTGCGCGCCCCGAACTGAGACAGGGCAAATCGACCTGTATTTTTGCGTAATTGCGCATGCTGCAACTGCGTTCAGGATGCAGGATGAGATTCTGTCGCTCGGCGTCAGGGCCGAACCTCGGGGGAGGTTTGGCCCCGGTGCGGCTTCTTTGTTTTGAAGCCGACCCGTTTCGGCAGGTCTCGTGTTGAACCGATAATCATAAGGCTGCGTATCTGGCCGTGACGGATGTGATTGAATCAGGCGCGCCCCTGAACGGGGCCGCTCGCGAGGAGCTTGGCTTGAGGGAGCCGGACGGTTTCGAGCAACGTCGACTGCTGACCGAAGCGATGGCCCGGCTGTCGCATGCAAGCTCCATTGACGAGCTGGTCACTGTGCTGCGGGATTGCGCGCGCACCATTGCGCGATGCGACGGGGTCACCGTGATCCGTCGCACGGGCAATCGTGTGGCCTATATCGCCGAAGACGCGATGTCCCCGCTCTGGGCAGGCTCGGATTTCCCGATCGAGAATTGCATCTCGGGCCTCGCCATCCTCGAGGCACGCCCGATCCACATTCCCGACATCTACGAGGATGATCGGGTGCCGGTGGACGCCTATCGCCCCACCTTCGTGCGCAGCATGTCGATGTATCCGATCGGGCTGATGGGCCCGAGCATGGCGATGGGCGCCTATTGGAAGGACGCAGGCGCCGCCGATCCGGCGACCAACGCCCTGCTCGCCAGCCTGGCGCGCTATGCCGGCGTCACCCTCAACCGCGTAACCGAAGGCCGCGGCGCGGACCCGGAGGGATAAATCGCGCCGCCGATCCCGATGGACCGGCCTCCCCTTTCCGCCATCTCCCAACCCGTTCCCCTCACGCCCCGCCCGTCATTTCCTCTCTTCCGCCATCCCGTCTTCCGGCAGCGCCCCCTCCGCCATTCCCCTTCTTCCGTCATCCCCGCGCAGGCGGGGATCTATTGCCGCTGAAGGCAATGAGTCCCACCCCGGCCAGCCAGAATGGATCCCCGCCTGCGCGGGGATGACGACAAGAATTCGCAAGGATGGGCAATGGACAGCAGAGCCCCCTACCGGATCTCCAGCACTTCCTCTTCCTCGGCCTCCAGCTCCTCGACCGAGAATTTCTCCCGCTCCATGCTGAATCCGCCGGTGGTGCCTTCGTCGAGCCGCCAGCGCCCATTCGCCTCGGTGCCCTGGTCGTCGATCTGGCCCTCGTAGAACACCGCATGGTGCCACCGGCCGCGATATTGCTTCACGAACTGGATCAGCCCGCTGCTCCGCCGCCCGGCAACCGATGCGTTGCGGATGCCGCCCTGCCCGTCCGGCTCGCTGATCGATCCGGAGAACACCCCGCCCGCTTCCTCGAGCACGGCGATGAAGCCATTGTCCTGGTCGCCTCCGGTGCTGGCATAGCGGCCATACCAGACGCCGCTCATCTCGCGCGGATCGCTCATGCCCGGCTCACCAGCTGGGCCAGCGCCGGCACGTCCACCGGACCGGCGCACAGATAGCCCTGGAAATACTGGCAGCCTTCCTTGGCGAGCAGGTCCAATTGCTCCGCCGTCTCCACGCCCTCGGCGACCACCGACAGCCCCAGCGAACGCGCCATGTCGATCACCCCGCGCACCACCACCCGGTCACGGGCCGATCCCGTGATGTCCTGGCTCAGCTTGCGGTCGATCTTCAGATAGTCGAGCGGCAGCGCCTTGAGATAGGCCAGGCTCGAATAACCGGTGCCGAAATCGTCGATCGCCACCCGGCATCCCGCCGCGCGCAGCATGGTGAGCAGCCGCGCCGCCTCCCCCAGGTCGGACATGATGCCGCTCTCGGTGATCTCCACCGTCAGCCGGTTGCGCGGGAAGTTGCTCGCATCGATCCGCCCGAGCAGCGCATCGAGGAACCCCGATCGCGCGACATCCCCGGCAGTGACGTTGATCGACAGCCGCAGCTTGCTCAGCGACATCGGCCAGTTGGCCGCCGCCGCCAGCGCCCGACGCTGGACATGGTCGGACAGGGTCGCGTCGAGCCCGGCACGCTCCGCGGTCGCGAACAGGGTCTCCGCGCCAAGCTCGCCGAATTCCGGGTGGTTCCAGCGCGCCAGCGCCTCCACGCCGATGATCTGCCCGGTCGCGATCGCCACCTGCGGCTGGAACAGCACGCCGATCTCGCTGCGCTCCAGCGCCCGGTGCAGGCTGTCGACCAGCACGTCGACCGGCGGTGCCCCCTTTTCCAGCGGCACGTCGCCGAGCAGTGCCTCGCTCGCCCGGCGCAGCATCGCGGCGGCGGTGTCTCCCGCCTGGCTCGCCCCGGTCACCAGCCGCGCCCCCAGCGGGGCGATGTCGCCGCCCGCGACGAAGGGCCGGGCCAGCGCATCCTCCAGCCGCGCCGCCGCGGTGCCGATCCGCGCGGCATCCGCATCGTCGCTGGCGACCAGGAATTCCGAACCGCCGATCCGCGCGACGATCGCGCCCTTGCCCAGCGCCTCGCGCGCCACTTCGCCCACCCGGCGCGAGACGCTGCGCAGCAGCTCGTCGCCCACGGTGCGGCCATAGGCGGTGTTGACCGTCTCGAACCGCGTCAGCCCGATCAGCACGATGCCCACCTTGCCGCCCTCGGCCAGCCGGCGGTCGATCCAGCGGCGGGCACTGGGCCCGTCGCGCGCGCCGGTCAGCGCGTCGCGCACCGCCGCATTGGCATCGGGCGCCACGCCCAGCGCCTCGACCAGCGCGTGCAGCCGGTTGGTCTGCGCGTCATATTGCAGGTGCTGCACCACCCGCCCGACGCCGGCCAGGTCGTGCGCGAACGCGGTGGACGGGGTCTCGGCATTGAGGCGGCGCAGCGCGCTGCGTGCCAGCACTCGGTCGGCAAGATCGAGCTTGGCGAAGAAGCTGCGGGTGCCCGGTGCCTCGGGCAGGCCGAGCAGGCTCGCCAGCGCCGGCGTCACCTGGAGCGAGCGCATGCCCGGATCGAAGCGCCAGCCGAGCGGCTCGGCCGGCCCCTTTTCCTGGCCATGCCAGCCCGAGAGTCGCTCGACATGGCGCTGGGCGAAGCGGATCGCATGCGCCATCGCCGCCGAGGACATCGGGCTCGACAGGAAATGCGTCGCGCCGGCGTCGAAGAAATAGCGCATGTGCACCGTGTCGCTCTGCGACACGAGGATAAGCATCGCCGCGCCATGCGCCTCGATCGTCGGGCCCAGGACCTTCGCGGCGTCCAGTCCCTCGGAAAGCGCGCCGCGCGCGTCGATCACCGCGACGGCGGCGCCGCTGCCCAGGAAGCGGCGCTCCAGCGCGTCCGATCGCCGGGCCGCCACGACCCGCCAGCCGCCTCCCGCCGCTGCCGCCGCGACTTCGTCGCGCTGGCGGAAGCTGAGGACGAACACCGGTGCAGCGTCTGCATTGGCGCCTTCGATGACTGTGAAATCTTCAGACATTCCGCCCTCGATAACGCGAACGCTTGCCCACCGCTATCTTCATGCTTACCTGCCTTTACATGGCAGCCGCGTCCGCCTTGATCGATGCCCATGGCCGCGCGATCCAGTATTTGCGGATTTCGGTGACGGATCGCTGCGATCTGCGTTGCCGCTACTGCATGTCGGAGGACATGCGCTTCCTGCCCCGCAGTGAATTGCTGAGCCTCGATGAGCTGGCGCTGATCGCCGATCGCTTCATTGCCCGCGGCGTGCGCAAGATCCGGCTGACCGGCGGCGAGCCGCTGGTGCGCAGCGACACGATCGAGCTGGTCCGCCGCGTCGGGCGGCATCTCGGCCAGGGGCTGGACGAAGTCACGCTGACGACGAACGGCACGCGGCTGGCGGAGCATGCCGTGGCGCTGCGCGATGCCGGGGTGCGCCGGGTCAATGTGAGTCTCGACAGCCGGGATCCCGCGGTTTTCCGCCATGTCACCCGGCATGGGGACGTGGCGAAGGTATTGGCGGGCATTGCCGCGGCGCAGGATGCCGGGCTTGCGGTCAAGCTCAACATGGTCGCGCTCAAGGGGCTGAACGAGGGCGAGGTCGCGCCGATGCTCGCCTGGGCGGTCGAGCGCGGCATGGACCTCACCCTGATCGAGACGATGCCGCTCGGCCAGATCGACGAGGATCGGGTGGATCGCTTCCTGCCGCTGGGCGGGGTGCTCGCGGATCTGCGCGATCGCTTCGATCTCGTGCCCGATACGCATCGCACCGGGGGCCCCGCCCGCTATTGGCGGGTCGCGGGCTCGGATACGCGGCTGGGCCTGATTACCCCGCTCACCGCCAATTTCTGCGACGGCTGCAACCGCGTCCGCCTCGCCACCGACGGAAAGCTCTATATGTGCCTGGGCCACGATGAAGGCGTGGATTTGAAAGCCGCCCTCCGCAGTTCCGAATCCCTCGCCCTGGACGCGGCGATAGATGATTCGCTTCGCCGAAAGCCTGCCCGGCATGATTTCCGCATCGCCGCCGGGGCTGCTCCGGCCACGCGTCGCCACATGAGTGTCACCGGCGGATGAGCCAGTTGCGCGCGCTTTTCGCTTCCCCCACCGAACCCGCCCAGCTCGCCGCGGACGAGTTGCGCGAGGCCTATGAATGGGTGCCGCTGGACCAGGCCGAATCGATCGTCGCCCTGGGTGGCGACGGCTTCATGCTCCAGACCCTCCACACCCTGCTCGAAGGCCGCCGCAACCTGCCGGTGTTCGGCATGAACCTCGGCACGGTCGGCTTCCTGATGAACGACTGGCGCCGTGAAGGGCTGGACGAGCGGCTGGCCCGCGCCAAGCCGTTCAAGGTCAGCCCGCTCAAGATGCACGCGGTCAACACCACAGGTGAGCGATTCGAGCTGCCGGCGATCAACGAAGTCTCGTTCCTGCGCGAGACGCGCCAGACGGCGAAGCTCGAGGTCACGGTCAACGATCGCGTGGTGCTGCCCGAGCTGGTGTGCGACGGCATGCTGATCGCCACGCCTGCGGGCTCGACCGCGTACAACCTCTCGGTCCAGGGACCGATCCTGCCGCTGGGCTCGGGCATGCTGGCGATGACGCCGATCAGCCCCTTCCGTCCCCGGCGCTGGCGCGGGGCCATCCTGCCCGACAAGGCGCGAATCACGATTCGCGTGCTGGAGGCCGACAAGCGCCCGGTCAGCGCGGTCGCGGACCAGCGCGAAGTGCGCGATGTGGCCCGCGTCGATATCGAAATCGACCACCACCGCGACCTCACCTTGCTCTTCGATCCCGAGCATGCGCTCGATGATCGCATTACGATGGAACAATTCGTCGCCTGACCCCTTGCAATCCTCGAAAACCCGCTGCATAGGGCCGCCTCCGCCGCGGTTCACCGCGCGGAAAGATGGTGATCCCTGATAGCTCAGCGGTAGAGCTCTCGACTGTTAATCGAGCGGCCGTAGGTTCGAATCCTACTCAGGGAGCCACCACAAACCCTTCAGAAACAAAGACATTCAGCACCGCAGCGCAATCGCGCATGCGGCTCTTCGCGTTTCCACGCGCCCGAGATCGTTTCCCGACTCCAACGAAAAAGCCCCGCCCGTGAGGGGACGGGCGGGGCTTCAGAGGCCCGGTGGGGGGATGGGCCTCTCGGGGGGTAACTCAGATGAACTCGGGTCCACGCGGCAGGGCGAGAACGAACACGGCGCCCTCCCCCGGCTCGGCAGGTTCGATGGTCAGCGTGCCGTCATGGGCGTCGACGATCGTCTGCGAGATGGCGAGGCCGAGGCCGGTGCCGTCCACCTTGGTGCTGACCATCGGCTGGAACAGATGCTCCTGCACGCCGACGGGAATACCAGGCCCCGTGTCCGCCACGCGGATGCGGACGCGCTCGCCTTCGGTCCAGCTCGAGATCTCGATCTTGCGGACCGGGCTGTTCCACATCGCCTGCGCGGCGTTGAGCAACAGGTTGGAGAGCACCATCTCGATCTGGATGCGATCGGCAAGCACGCAGGTCGATCCCGGATCGAAGCTGCGAACCACCTCGACATCTTCAAGGCACGAAAGCCGGGCGCTGACGGCGTCGAGCATCTCGACCAGGCATTCCGGGCGCACATCGACGCGACCCGTCTTCACGAAGGTGCGCATCCGCAGCACGATGTCCGACGCCCGCGCGGTCTGGGCCGCGGCGTCCTCGATGAAGCCGAGCAGTTCCTCCAGCCCGTGGATGCGCTGGCGGATGACCGAGGCGCAGCCCAGCATATAGTTGCTGGCCGCGGTGAGCGGCTGGGCAAGTTCATGCGCCATTGCCGCTGCCATCGCGCTCATCGCGGTAAGGCGTGCACGTGCGGAAGGATCGCTTGGCGAGCATGGCTCGGGGGGCGAATCATTTGCAGGAAAGCGAACCGAATCGGGCGCTTCAGGCAGCCCATTACCTTCGGCGCCAGCGTTACGCCTGGCGGCCGAAACCCCATCGAACCCCATTTTTTTCTCCGTGCCCCTGGTTTCCTGCCCATGGAAACCGGTGTCCCCGATATTAATACGACAAGCTGCGCCTGACTGCTTTGCATTTCGCGCCAGCTACTTGGCAGTTCACGCCACCAGGCATAGGATTCGCAATGTTCCGGATGCACTCCGGGCATGGGGAGGGTCCTGCATGGCGTCTGCACGTGCGGCCATACTGAGGAACTATGTTTCGGTCGCCCTGGACGTTGGCCTCGATCCTTATCGCATACTTGCCGACACCGGCGTCAGCCCATCACAACTTCGCAATCCTGAGGAAAGACTACCCAGGGGCGCGATCGCCTCGATCCTCGAACGCTCGGCCATCGAGGGGAATTGCCCGCATTTCGCGATGCTTCTCGCCGAACGGCAGGATCTGTCCTCCTTCGGCCCCATAAGCCTGGTGCTGCAGCAGCAGGAAACGCTGGAAGACGCCATCCGCATGCTGGTCCGCTACCAGCACCTGCTCGGCGACCTGCTGACCTTCAATTTCGAGCTCGCCGGCGACAGCGCGCTGGTGCGGACCCAGATCATCAGCAACATCGACTTCGTGCCGCGCCAGGCGCATGAAGCGGTAGGCTCGATCCTGTCGCGCGCCTTCACCGAGATCGGCGGCGAACGGTGGAAGCCGGACTGCCTGCACTTCATGCATGCCGCCCCCCGCTCGCTGGAATTCCATCACCGCATACTGGGCTGTCCGGTGGTCTTCGGGAGCGATGTGAACGGGATCGTCTATAGCCGCGAGGCGCTGCGGGCGCGCAATCCGAGCTACCGCGCCAACCTTGCCGCATACGCCAACAGCTATTTCGAGGCGCAATTCCCTTCGGCCCCGCCACAGAGCCAGACGGACCGCGCCCGCCAGGCGCTCTACCTCCTGCTCGCCTCGGGCAACGCCTCGATCGAGAGCGTGGCGCGCCATCTCAGCGTTTCCCCGCGCACCCTCCAGCGCCGCCTCGAAGCCGAAGGCACCGGGTTCAGCGCGGTGCTGAACGCGGTCCGCAAGGAGCTGGTGGTCCGCCACCTGCTCAACAATGTCCACGCGCTCGCCACCGTCGGCGAGATGCTGGGCTACACGTCGCCGGCCGCGTTCACTCGGTGGTTCAGCTCGGAATTCGGCATGTCGCCCAGCGCGTGGCGACGTTCGAGCAATGACGATCACAAGGATGCCGACCCACCCGAGGAAGACGAGTCCGGGCGGGCCGGCCAACAGGGACTGCCCGCACCCCATCCCCTCTGAGGGCAACCGGCGCGCCCTCCCCTTGCGACTCTCTCGCGCGCCTGCGATGTTCCCGCGATGCGAGACCTCGACACTTTCATCGCCGGCCTGCCCAAGGCGGAACTGCACCTTCACATCGAAGGCAGCCTCGAGCCCGAGCAGATGTTCGCCTTTGCCCAGCGCAACAACGTCGCCATCCCCTTCGCCTCGGTGGAGGAAGTGCGCGCGGCCTATGAGTTCTCGAACCTGCAGGACTTCCTCGACATCTATTATGCCGGCGCCGACGTGCTGCGCACCGAGGAGGATTTCCGCGACCTGGCCCTCGCCTATTTCGAGCGCGTCGCGAAGGACGGCGTGGTCCATGCCGAGATCTTCTTCGATCCACAGACCCACACGCACCGCGGCGTCCCCTTCGGGGTAGTCGCCAACGGCCTGCTCGCCGGCATGGACGAGGCCGAGAGCCGGCTCGGCATCACCTCGAAGCTGATCCTCTGCTTCCTGCGCCACCTCGACGAGGAAGACGCCTTCAAGACCCTGACCCAGGCCCAGCCCTGGATCGACCGGATCGCCGGCGTGGGCCTCGACTCCTCGGAAGTCGGCCATCCGCCCTCCAAGTTCGAGCGCGTCTTCGCCGCCGCCGCCGCGATGGGCCTCAAGCGCGTCGCCCATGCCGGCGAGGAAGGCCCGCCCGCCTATGTGGAGGAAGCGCTCGACCTTCTCGCGGTTGACCGGCTCGACCATGGCAATCGCAGTCTCGAGGATCCCGCGCTGGTCGCGCGCCTCGCCCGATCGTCGATGACGCTGACGGTATGCCCGCTGTCCAACGTCAAGTTGTGCAACGTCGCTTCGGTCGATGTGCATCCGATCGACCGGATGCTCGAGCTCGGCCTGCGCGCCACGGTCAATTCGGACGACCCGGCCTATTTCGGCGGCTATGTCGCCGACAATTACCGCGCGATCGCGCAGGGCCGCGATCTCAGTCGCCGCGACCTGGTGACGCTGGCGCGCAACTCTTTCCTGGGCTCGTTCCTTTCGGACGACGAAGTCGCCACCCATCTCGCCCGGGTAGACGCCTATGCGGAGGAACACGCTTGAGCATCGTCTTCACCCATTTCACGCACGAGGAGATGGTCGCGGGCATCCACGCCATCGCCGGCGAGGCCGAGGCCTGGAACCCCACCCTTCTGGTCGGCATCGGCCGCGGCGGGCTGACGCCGGCGGTATTCCTGTCGCACCGCATGGGCCTGCCGCTGGTCTCGATCGACTATTCGACCAAGATCGCCCAGTTCGGCGAGGAACTGGTATCGGTGCTCGCCCGGCGGACGCGCGACGGCGACCGGCTGCTGTTCGTCGAGGACATCAACGACAGCGGCAAGACGATCGGCGAGCTTCGCGCCGCACTGGCTGCCGAGGGCGCGATCGCCAGCCGCATCCGCTTCGCCGTGCTGCTCGACAATATCCGCTCGTCGCAGCAGGTCGATTATCGCTCGCGCCGGATCGACCGTTCGGTCGACAAGGACTGGTTCGTCTTCCCCTGGGAGGCGATGGCCCCGCGCGACACGCTGGCGGAAGACGCCATGGAAGTTCCCGAACGACTCGCGTGAGTTGCCCGTGACCGTTCAGGCGCTGTCAATCGTACTTATGGCACGCTCCGTCGCGGACACATCCCTGTCGGCACGCGTTCGTTCCGTCATAGCAGTGACCAGACCTAACCCTCGGAGAGAAGCATGTTGAGAACTCCCAAGCGCCCCCGGATCGCAGCGCTGGCTCTCATCCTCGCCGGCAGCATCTCGCTGTCCGCCTGTATGACCGCGACCCCCTATCAGCCGGCAACGGGCAACGGCACTGCCGCGCGCAACGGCTATTCGGACACCCAGATCGAAAGCAATCGCTTCCGCGTCAGCTTCGCGGGCAACAGCCTGACGGCGCGCGAGACGGTCGAGCGCTACCTGCTCTATCGGGCGGCCGAGCTCACCCTGCAGCAGGGTTTCGACTATTTCGTGCTCGCGGATCGCGACACCGAGAAGAAGACCGACGTCGTCCGTACGCCGGGCGCATGGGGCGGCCCCGGCTGGGGCGGCGGTCCCTGGGGTTATTGGAGCCCGTCGTGGCGCTTCTATCGCGGCCCGCGCTGGGGCTGGCGCAGCTGGGATCCCTTCTATGACGATCCCTTCTGGCGCGATCGCGACTGGGACTATCGCACCGTCACCCAATATGAGGCCATGGCCGAAGTGGTGATGGGCAAGGGCCCGAAGCCGGCCGACAATGTCCGCGCCTTTGACGCGCACGAAGTGGTCAATCGCCTTGGCCCGTCGATCCAGATGCCGACCGCAAAGTAAGCGGGCACGAAAAAACCTCCCGCCTGCGCGGGAGGGACTTTCGAGAGGGAGGGCCGATCAGCCCTCCCTTTTCTTTTGCCTGAAACCGCGCCCGTTCCAACACCGGCGGCAAGGACGACTCGCGAAAGTACACGAAGTACACACCAAGAGCCGGTTTCCGTGGCACCGAAGCTGACATACGTCCCGGAGTCGCCGCGCATCACGCAACTTTCCTGCGCGCGCGTGATCCTATTTTTCCAACGGAATCAAAGAGCCGCCGACCATGAGACCGGCTGCCCGAGCCGAGCCGACGAACTCCTACATTGCAAGGATCGAACCGGCTCCCTGTCCCGCACTTCGTCCCCTGCTTCCCCGACGAAGGCCGGGGAACGGGGACATCTGAAAGGCCGCACGTCCCCAGGAATCGTTATCCCCGCGCAGGCGGGAATCCAGGGTTACAGGCGATGCGCCCTTGGCTCTGGATCCCGCCTTCGCGGGGATGACGGGATTTGGGAGGGCGGACCCAAGGTCCGCCCCAACCGGATCAGGCCACCTGGCCGTGGCAATGCTTGTACTTGCGGCCCGAGCCGCACGGGCACGGCGCATTGCGGCTGACCAGCCCTTCCCACTGCGCCGGATCCGTACCGAGATCCTCGGGCGACGGCTGGGGAATCCCCAGCTGCGGCAGGCGAGTGGTGACCAGGCCGGCGGCACCGCCGTCATAGTCATAGGTATCGTCGTCGCCGGTCAGCGGATCGATATGCGTGGTCAGGAAGTCGGGCAGCTGCGGCAGCTCGGGAGCCGGCTCCATGCGGAACTGGGCGAAGGCGAGCGTGCGGGTCACGTCCTCGCGGATCTGGCCGAGCATACGCTCGAACATCGCGAACGCTTCGTGCTTGTACTCGTTGATCGGCGTCTTCTGGGCATAGGCACGCAGATGGACGACCTGGCGGAGCGCATCGAGCATCGCGAGATGCTCCTTCCAGTGGTGGTCGAGATTCTGCAGCAGGATCGACTTCTCGATCTGGCTCCAGGTCTCGGGCTCGAGGTCGGCCGCCTTGGCTTCGACCAGCTGGTCGGCCGCGGTGCGGATGCGCTCCTCGACCATTTCCGGCTCGATCTGCGCTTCGTCGCGGATCCACTGATCAACCGGCGCCTCGACATTGAGGGTGCCGACCAGCTTCTCCTTGAGCTCCTCGACCTTCCACTGCTCGGGGTAGGAGCCGTGCGGGCAATATTCGCCGACGATGGCGTTGACCGTTTCCGCGCGCATGTCCGCGACGACGTCACCCACCGTCTCGGCATCCATGATGTCCGCGCGCTGCTCGTAGATCACCTTGCGCTGGTCGTTCATCACGTCGTCATATTCGACGACCTGCTTGCGGATGTCGTAGTTGCGCGCCTCGACCTTGCGCTGCGCGGTCTCGATCGCCTTGGACAACCACTTCGAGCCGATCGCCTCGCCATCCTCGATATTGTTGCGCATCATCTTGGCGAACAGCGTGTTCGAACCGAAGATGCGCAGCAGATCGTCGTCAAGGCTGAGGTAGAAGCGCGACAGGCCCGGATCGCCCTGGCGGCCCGAGCGGCCACGCAGCTGGTTATCGATGCGGCGGCTCTCATGGCGCTCGGTACCGAGCACGAACAGGCCGCCGGCTTCCTTCACCTTCTGCTTCTCGGCATCGATCTCGGCCTTGATCTGCTGGATCGCCGCTTCCTTGGCGGGGCCTTCCTCCATTTCGGAAAGCTCGTCATGGACGCGGAATTCGAGGTTGCCGCCCAGCTGGATGTCGGTACCGCGGCCGGCCATGTTGGTGGCGATGGTCACCGCACCCAGGCGACCCGCCTGCGCGACGATATGCGCTTCATGCTCGTGCTGGCGGGCGTTGAGCACGCTATGCTCCACGCCTTCCTTCTCCAGGAACTCGGAGAGCATCTCGCTCTTCTCGATCGAGACGGTGCCGACCAGCACCGGCTGGCCCTTGGCGGAGTGCAGCTTGATCTTCTTGGCGATCGCCGCGAACTTCTCGTCGAGCGTCTTGTAGAACTCGTCCTCCTCGTCGACGCGCTGCACCGGCAGGTTGGTCGGGATGGTGACGACGTTCATCTTGTAGATGTCGAAGAACTCCGGCGCCTCGGTCGCCGCGGTGCCGGTCATGCCGCCCAGCTTCGGGTACATGCGGAAATAGTTCTGGAAGGTGATCGAGGCGAGCGTCTGGTTCTCGGGCTCGATGTTGACGCCTTCCTTGGCTTCCACCGCCTGGTGCAGGCCGTCCGACCAGCGGCGGCCATCCATCATGCGGCCGGTGAACTCGTCGATGATGACGACCTTGTCGTCCTTCACGATATAGTCGATGTCGCGCTTGAACATCACGTTCGCGCGCAGCGCCTGGTTCAGGTGGTGGACGACCTGGGTGTTCTCGAAGTCATAGAGATTGGCGCCCTGGAGCAGACCGGCGGCCTCGAGCATGCGCTCGACCTTCTCGGTGCCATCCTCGGTCAGCACGATGGTGCGCTGCTTCTCGTCCTTCTCGTAATCCTCGGGCACGAGCTGCTTCACGACCACGTCCACGCCCATATAGAGCTCGGACTTGTCGTCGGTCGGGCCCGAGATGATCAGCGGCGTGCGCGCCTCGTCGATCAGGATCGAGTCGACTTCATCGACGATCGCGAAGTTGAAAGGGCGCTGCGTCATCGACGCGCGATCATATTTCATGTTGTCGCGGAGGTAGTCGAAGCCGAATTCGTTGTTCGTGCCGTAGGTGATGTCCGCGGCATAGGCCTCGCGGCGCTCATGATCCGACAGGTTCGGAATGATCACGCCGGTGGTGAGCCCGAGGAAACGATAGACGCGCCCCATCCAGTCCGCGTCACGCGAAGCGAGATAGTCGTTGACGGTGACGACGTGCACGCCGTCGCCCGGCAGAGCGTTGAGATAGGTCGCGAGCGTGGCGACCAGGGTCTTGCCCTCGCCGGTGCGCATCTCGGCGATCTCGCCGCGGTGGAGCACGATGCCGCCGACCATCTGCACGTCATAGTGGCGCTGGCCGAGCACGCGCTTGGCGGCCTCGCGCACCGTGGCGAAGGCTTCGGGAAGCAGCGCGTCGAGCTTCTCGCCATTGGCGAGGCGCTCGCGGAACTTCACGGTCTGGTTCGCGAGTTCCTCGTCGCTCATCGCCTGCAGCGCGGGCTCGAAGCCGGCGATCTTCTTGACGATACCGTCGAGCGACTTGACGTAGCGATCGTTCGAGGAACCGAACAGGGTCTTGGCAAAACCGCCGAGCATGGATTTTCCAGTCTATGTCTTAAGGTGGTCGGACGGGCGCGCAGGCAATGCGCCAGCGCCCGTTTGGATGCGGAAACGGAAAAGTGCGGCTCCGCGTTTCAGCGGGCCGCAAAAAAGCTCATTCGAGCCGGCGCTCGAAAGGCAGGTGCGACGCGACAAGCGCGGTCTGCACGGCCGCAAGCGGCCTGGCCTTTTCGGGGCGAAGGAGCGGCACCGCGGGTGCCGGCGCAGCGCGGCGGGCCGGAAGCACCGCAGCCTGAGCCGACTGGGCCGCCTGGACCACCGCGATGCCCTGGACCTGCCGGATTCCACCGCGATCGGCCTGACCGATGCCGGTCAGGCTCGCGAGGAAGGCAGTCAGGAGAAGCAGCAGTTCCAAAGCAATCTCTGTGACGTGACTAGCGCCCGCCAGCCAGGCGGGCGCAACACAGACATAGTGACTGCTATGGCATTCGTCTAACTAAAAGCTCGGCCGGACGTGTCGCCACGCCGCTGCCGGGTCACTCGCCCCATACCGCCCAGGCACAATAGGGCTGATGCGGGAAGCGACGCAGGCGCAGATTGCCGATCCCGACGATCTCATCGAGTGCTCGCGTTTCCCCCGGGAAATGCGGGCAATTGAGCTCGTCGAACACGAGCAGGGAACCACGCGTGAGGCGTGGCAGCACCAGCTCGAGCGCGTCGCGGGTCGGCTTGAACACGTCCATGTCGAATATCGCCATGGAGACGACCGCCTGAGGGTTCTTCTCCAGCCAGTCCGGCAGCGTGGCACTCACATCGCCCTTCACCAGCTCATATTTCTGGATCTGCGGGATCGGCGAGAAGCTCTCATGCAGCGAGAGCAGCTCGGCGAGCTGCGCCTCATATCCCTGCGACGTCGAATAATCGCCCGCATTGGAGAAGCCGCCATCCTTGGCGTCGACGCCAACAAAGCCGCTGAACGTGTCGAAGCCGACGATGCGGCGGCTGTGATTGAACGGCTCATACATGCCGCGCAGATTGACGAGCAACGACATGGTCGCGCCCCAGTGCACCCCAAATTCGCAGATGACCCCGGGCACATCGAGGATCTGACGGTAGAGCATGTCCTGATAGAGAATCCGCGAGATTACCTGCCGCTTGAGGAACACCATCGAATGATAGTTCCACTGCGGCCCGAATCCGCCCTCGGCAAAGCGTGCCCTGGCCAGGGCATGGAGCTTCGCGTCGTTATCGGATTCGGTCGCGGCACGCTGCGTGAATTCACCTTCAATTTTCTGAAGCTCGGTATGCATAAATTCTCCCTGCCGCTGCCCCCCCAATTGGACTTCCGCACGGAACTGACTTCACGCTACTTCGCCGGAGCTCCCGTGACGAACTCGACCGCGGCCGAGCGCGATTCCGGTGCCTTGCCCTTCTCGACCGGCAAGGTCAGGCTCTGCACCTGCTGGCAGGCAACCTTGTCGATGCCCGGGCTGCCGCTGGACTGCTCGAGCGTGCACGTCGAAACCGTGCCCTTGCTGGTAAAATCGAGATGAACGATCGGCGCCTTGGTATAGGTGGCCGGAAGTTTCTGCACCGTAATCGTCATGATCGGAGCCGGCGCAGCAGTCTGGCCGGCAAGCGCCAGCAGGGTAGCGAAGATCATTTTTCCCTCTCGATTCTCTTAGGTACCGGTCCCTAGGTACCGGCGCATTGGTAACGGGTACTGGACCTTTGTCTACGCGCTCCTTCGTACCTTCGACACACTTAACCGCGATTGGTCAGGGTGCCTTGGGCACATCGACGGAAACCAGCACCATGCGGGTATCCGGCCGCAGTCCGTCCGGACGGGGATCGGGGCGCACAGCCTGCGCCATCGCCTGGTCGCACGCGACCTTGTCGAGCGGGACGCTGCCGCTGCTGACCTCCGCGCGGCATGAATCCGGCTTGCCTTCGGTGGTGAAATGCACGCGCAGCAAGGCGGGGCGCTCATAACCCGTCGGGATCTTCTTGAGGTTCAGCTCAATGCCGAGCGGCTCGGGCTGCATTTCCTTTATGCGCTTGTCGCTGTCGCCGGGGAACTTCCAGGTGAAGCTGCCCTTGTAGATACTGACGATGGCCACGCCGCTTGCATCGCGGGCCGGCTGAAACTT
Organism: Sphingomonas sp. OTU376; assembly: GCF_038440415.1. NCBI lineage: Bacteria > Pseudomonadati > Pseudomonadota > Alphaproteobacteria > Sphingomonadales > Sphingomonadaceae > Sphingomonas > Sphingomonas sp. OTU376. Next base: position 15,856 of record NZ_JASATQ010000089.1, read on the forward strand.
GCTGCGTGCCAGCAGGACCCCGCAGGTGGTCTGATCCAGCTCTATGAAACCCGATGTCGCGGCGACGCGGCAGTCCGTCACCTTGCCGGTGGCATCCACGCGGAGCAGGAAGCCCGTCGTCCCATTGGCGTGCTGGGCAAATGCCTTTGTGGGATAATCGTCATCGCTCAGCCACCGCAGCGGCGTGATCGGCGTCGGTTTCGGCTCG
>NZ_JASATQ010000090.1:0-15828 GCF_038440415.1 Sphingomonas sp. OTU376
CATTCCGGCGAAAGCCGGGATCTCAGGCGAAGGCGCGGGGAAAGAGCCGCACGAGATCCCGGCTTTCGCCGGGATGACGGCTAGATGCCGCGAAGTTTGAGAATGTTGGCGAGTCGCACCACCCCTCGCCGCAGGCCGCCTCAATACGCGTTGTGATGCATCAGCACCTGCGCGGTCCGCACCAGGATCGAGATGTCGCGCAGCAGCGACCAGCCATGCTGATATTCCAGGTCCGCCTCGAGCCGGTCGATGATGTCGCGCTTGGTATTGGTCGCGCCGCGGAAGCCGCGGATCTGCGCCAGCCCGGTGATGCCCGGCTTGAGCGCATGGCGGTGCCAATATTGCCGGTCAACGCGCCAGAACAGCTCGTCCCCGGCGGTCGATCCCAGCGCATGCGGGCGCGGGCCGACCAGGCTCATCTCGCCGAACAGCACGTTGATCAGCTGGGGCAGCTCGTCGATGCTGGTCATCCGGATCAGCCGGCCGACCTTGGTGATCCGGTCGTCGTCGCGGCTTGCTGAGCGCGCGCCGGTCGCGTCGCTAGTCTCCACGCGCATGCTGCGGAACTTGAGGATCTGGAAGATGCGGTTGCCACGCCCCATCCGCTCCTGGCGGAAGAACACCGGCCCCGGCGAATCGAGCTTGATCGCGATCGCGACCATCACCAGCACCGGCAGCAGCATCAGCAGCGCCGGCACCGTGATCGCCAGGTCGAGCGCGCGCTTCTTCACCCGGTTGGCGCGGTTGAGCGGGCCCCAGGAGACCACCACCGTCGTCACGCCGTCGCGCTGCCGCGTGGTCAGCGGGCCCAGCTCGGCGATCTCGGGCACCACGATCTCGCCGACGATGTTGACGCCCTTCAGCGCCCGCGCCCATTCGGCCTTGCGCTCGGGCGCGCAGGCGATGACCACCCGGTCATAGTCCTGCAGCACGGTGCCGAGGCGATCGAGCATGTACGGATCGTCGAGATCGGTGCGCAGCCCGGCGAGCCGCGCATCGAGCACTTCCCGGTTGCGATAGGGCCGCGGCGCCATCGCTCCGTCGGTGATCACCAGCTCGACGCTGAGCTGGCCGAAAGCCTTGCGAACCATGTGGCAGATCAGCAGCCGCTGGGCGAGCAGCAGCGTCAGTGCGGTGACCATCGCCATGCCCAGCGCGAAGCGCGGCACCTTGCCGGTCACCCGAAGCGCAAAGGCGGCGAACAGGAAGACGAGCAGGGTCGTGGCGAAGGAGAGCAAAGCCTGGCGCACGCTCTTGCTCGGCTTGGTCAGGCAGCGCGGGTTATAGGCCTGGTTCTGGAACGCAATCGCAGCATGGACGAACAGCAGCCCCGCCATCGCGGTCCACAATTCGTCGGAGATATGGCGCGGTTCCTCGATCACCAGCGCCACCGCGAAGCCCAGCGCAAGTGCCAGCGCGTCGGACGCGATCAGCGATAAACTGAGCCAGATCTTGGCGTTGCGCCGCGCCACTTTCGCAAGCGGCGTTCTGGTTGGAACCCCCTGGATCGCCAAGTCGATCTTGGACATGGGCCACCGATACTCCCTGAGCTCAAATACGCGAGCTTGTTGCGACGCAACATGACTTGGAGGTTAGAGAACACAAGCGGCCAGCGCGGGTACGTGCCGGATACGAGACGATCCGTTCCGGTGTGAGATAAAGCGGTGACGCAGGGGGGCGAGCCGCGCTAGAAAGTCCCCATGATCGCCCGTCTCGGCGCCGCGCCGGCGCGCATCCGGCTGCTGTTCTTCGCCTTCGGGGACTTCGCCTTCAATCTCTACTGGCAGAGCATCATGCTCTTCCTGCTCTTCTACTATACCGAGGCGCTGGGGCTGCCGGTGGCGACCGCCGCGGCGATCTACACCGTCGCCTCGGTCTGGGACGGCCTCGCCAATTTCCTTGCCGGCGCGGTGGCGGACCGGCGCGAGCCCGGGCGCGGCTATGGCCGGTTCCTGATGCTGGGCAGCGTGCCCCTCGGCCTCGCCTTCGTCCTCACCTATCTGCCCCCGCTCGCCGGGGGATGGTGGGGGATAGCGACGGTCTTCCTCGGGCATTTGCTGTTCCGCACCGCCTATGCCGCGGTCAACGTGCCCTATCTGGCGATGAGCGCGCGGGTGAGCAGCGACAGCCGCGACCGTGCCTTCCTCGCCGGGATGCGCATGGTGTTCGGCACGATGGCGGCGGTGCTGGTCGCCCGCGGCACGCTGCCCTTCGGCGCGTGGATCGCCGGGAGCACGGTGCCCGCCCAGGCCTATCTTGGCGCGGCGATCCTGTTCGCCGTCCTCGGCACCTGCATCCTGATGCTGGTCGGCGCCAGCTACCGCGAGCAGGTGGTGCCCGCCCGCACCCAGCCGCCCTCGATCGCCGCCAGCCTCCGCAGCCTTGCCGCCAACCGCGCCTTCGTCACGCTCAACCTTGCGATGATGGCGATGATCGTCGCGGTGACGATCCTCAACAAGTCGGTGCTCTATTATTTCAAGTATTTCGTCGGCGATGCCGTGGCCGGGCAGAGCGCGCTGGCCTGGATGGGCGTGGTCGGCGCCGCGGCGGTACCCTTGTGGATGCTGCTCCAGCGCCTGCTCGGCACGCGCAGCCTCTGGTTCCTCGCCGCCGCCTTCTGCATGGCCGGGCTGCTGCTGTTCAGCGGCATCCACATCGACAAGGCCGGGCCGATGCAGCTATTCCTGGTCGCGATGCAGGCGGTGATCGTCGGGCTCCACTTCGCCTATTGGGCGATGCTGCCCAACACGGTGGAATATGGCGAAAAGACCACGGGCCTGCGGGTCGAGGGCGCGGTGTTCGGCATGGCCGCCCTGCTCCAGCGCATCGCGATCGGCGTCGCCACGCTGCTGCTTGCCGCCGGCTTCGACTCCGCCGGTTTCGTCGCCAATGTCCGCCAGAGCGAGGCGACGCTGGCGACGATGCGCTTCACCATCGCGCTGGTGCCGCTCGCCTTCCTGGCGCTGTCGGTGGTGCTGATGTGGCTCAACCCGCTCGGCCGCGGCGAGCATGCGAAGATCGTCAGGGACCTGGAGGACCGCGCCTCCTAGCAAGAAGGCCGGAGCGTCAGCCCCGGCCTTTCTGATGCGTTATGCCACCAGCGTGAACTGGGCATGCACCCCGTCGGCCTGGGCCGAGGGTGCGATCCACAGGTCGAACAGCCCCGGCTCGACGGTCGGCTTGTTGTCGCGGCCGATGAACAGCAGCTGCTCGCGCTTGAGCTTGAAGGTGACCGTCTCGCTCGCCCCCGGCGCCAGTGCCAGCTTGCGGAACGCCTTGAGCTCGCGCACCGGCCGGGTCACGCTCGCCACCCGGTCGCGGATATAGAGCTGGACCACTTCCTCGATCGCATGCGCGCCCGAGTTGGTGATCTTCGCCGAGACGCTGATCTCGCCGTCCCAGGCCAGGTTCGCCGGCACCGAGAGGTCCGAATAGCCGACCTTGCCATAGGTCAGGCCGTGGCCGAACGGGAACAAAGCCGAGTTCGGGATGCCGCGATAATGCGCCTTATAGGGCTGCAGCGCGCCTTCCGGGTTCGGGCGGCCAGTCGGCTTGTGGTTGTAGTAGAAGGGTTGCTGGCCCGGCGAGCGCGGGAAGCTGCACGGCAGGCGGCCGGCCGGGCTGTAATCGCCGAACAGCACGTCGGCGGTGGCGTTGCCGCCTTCCGAGCCCAGGAACCAGGTGACCAGGATCGACGGCGCGTTCAGCACCGCGCCCTCGAGCGCCAGCGCGCGGCCGTTCTTGAGCACCACCACGATCGGCTTGCCGGTCTTGGCCACTGCTTCCGCGAGTTCCATCTGCGGCGCGGGAATGACGATCTCGGCGCGCGACTGCGCTTCGCCCGACATGTTCTCGCTCTCGCCGATCGCCAGGATCACCACGTCCGCCGCGTTCGCCGCAGCCACTGCCGCCTCGATCCCGCCGGCCAGCGGCTCCTCGACCTTCGAGCCGAGCGTCACGCTCACCGCATTCTTGTCGGCCACCGCGCCGCGCACGCCCGTCGCCAGGTCGATCGCCAGCTTGTTGTCGCCGTAAACCACCCAGGGCCCGTTGATGTCGTGCTGGCCTTCCGCGAACGGCCCGATGATCGCGATCTTCTTGCCGCTCTTGGGCAGCGGCAGCAGGTCGCCGTCATTCTTGAGCATCACGATCGACTTGCGGCCGGCCTCACGGGAAAGCGCGATCGCCTGCTTGGTGCGCGAGCGCGCCTTTTCGCGCTTGGCGTCGATGCGCCGGAACGGATCCTCGAACAGGCCGAGCCGGGCCTTCATCACCAGCACCTTGCGCACCGATTCGTCGACGCGCGCGATCGGCACTTCGCCCTTGGCGACCAGATCGGGCAGGTGATCGCGGTAATAGCCGCTGGTCATGCTCATATCGACGCCGGCCAGGAAGGCGAGCTTGGCCGCCTCGCGCGCGTCCGCCGCGAAGCCATGGTCGATCATCTCCATGTCGCCGGTGTAATCCGAGACGACGAAGCCATCGAACTTCCACTCGTCGAGCAGCAGCGTGCGCATCAGCCATTCATTGCCGGTCGAGGGAATGCCCGAGATCTCGTTGAACGAGGCCATGCCGGTGAGCGCGCCGGCGTCGATCGCCGTCTTGAACGGCGGCAGATAGACTTCGCGCAGCGTCCGCTCGGACATGTCGACGCTGTTATAGTCGAGCCCCGCCTCGGCCGCACCATAGGCGGCGAAGTGCTTGAAGCAGGCCAGCATCGAATCGATCGCCTTCAGGTCCTTGCCCTGGAAGCCGCGCACGCGCGCCGCCGCGATCAGTTCGCCAAGCAAGGTATCCTCGCCCGCGCCTTCCATCGTGCGGCCCCAGCGCTGGTCGCGCGCGATGTCGACCATCGGCGCGAAGGTCCAGTCGATGCCGGCCGCGGCGCCTTCGTACGACGCCATGCGCGCGGTGCGCTCGGCCAGGTCGGGATCGAAGGCCGCGGCCTCGCCCACCGGCACCGGGAAGATCGTGCGGTGGCCATGGATCACGTCGGCGGCGAACAGCAGCGGGATCTTGAGGCGCGACTTGGTCATCGCCACCGTCTGCATCCGCCGCGCCATCTCGGCGCCATTGCCGTTGAACACGCCGGTCAGGCGCCCCTTCTCGACCTCGGCGAGCTGCCCGTCGAAGCTCGGACCATTGGTCGGCGGATTGAGCGCAGTCGCGACGGTACCGGACCAGGCGGCCGGCAGCAGCGTCAGCTGCCCGGCCTTTTCCTCCACCGTCATCTTGGCGATCAGCGAATCGATGAAGGCGGGCGCCGGCATCTGGCCGGCCGCCTGCAGCATCGCGCGCGCCGGGCTCGCGGCCCAGGCCGCGACAGCGCCTGCGCCCATCAGAGCCGCGCGCCGCGAAATCCTGGTGTCGAACATCGTGTTTCCTCTCCTGTGCGCCCCTGGCCAACCACCAACGGACATTGTCTCAACCATATCCGGTCGCGAAACTTTTTTGCTTGTCGCAACCGTCCGTAACCGGTTACATAACTCGCACACGGCTTGCATTGCAATCGCCGAAGCGGTCTGAAACGCAGGAAACATGCGCCCAAGCTTTTGGGGGGCCGAGGGAGGAAGGGACTGAAATGGCCGAGGCCACCATCCGGGATGTCGCGCGCCGCGCCGAGGTATCGGTCGCGTCGGTGTCGCGCGCCCTGAACGGCCTGGACAATGTCCGTGCCGAGACCCGCGAAAAGGTCATCAAGGCCGCGAACGAGCTCGGCTATGTCCCGCATGCCGGCGCGCGCAGCCTCAGCCTGGCCCGCGCCCATGCGATCGGCGTCGTCCTGCCCGACCTGCACGGCGAGTTCTTCTCCGAATGCGTGCGCGGCATGGACAAGGAAGCCAGCCGGCGCGGCTATCTGCTGCTCCTCTCCAACATGCATGACGACAGCGACCAGGCGGCGGTGGCATTGCGCGCGATGCGCGGCCGGGTCGACGGGCTGCTGGTCATGGCACCGCACATCGCGCCCGAGACGCTCGAGCATGCGATCCCGCCCGCGCTCCCCTCGGTGATGCTCAACAGCCATGCCGACCTGCCCGGCCGCCCGGCGCTGCGCTTCGACAACCGCGCCGGCGCCGAGGCGATGGTCGATCATCTCGTCGCCAATGGCTATCGCCACATCGTCCATATCGCCGGGCCCGAGGGCAATCTCGACGCCGCCCAGCGCGCCGAGGGCTATCTCGCCGCCTGCGCGCGCCACGCCCTGCCCGCGCGCATCCTGCCCGGCGACTTCAACGAGGAAGCCGGCGAAGCCGCCGCGCGCGCGATCCTGGCGAGCAGCACGCCCACCGACGCGGTGTTCGCCGCCAACGACATGATGGCGATCGGCTGCCTCCACGCCCTGCGTTCCGCCGGCACCCAGGTGCCCGAGCAGATCGCCGTCGCCGGCTTCGACGACGTGCCGCTCGCCCGGTATCTCTCGCTCAGCACGATCCGGGTGAACATCGCCGAGATGGGCGCCCGCGCCGTCGCCCGGCTGATCGACCTGCTCGAAGGCAAGGACCTGACCCGTGCCAGCGAGACCCTCCCCCCCGAGCTGGTTACGCGCGCCACCACGGCGCCGCGCACCGCTCACCCCAACGGAGCCGCGCATGCGTGACCGCGGCTCCGTCCCTTTTTCGGCCTGGAATGTAACCGGTTCCAACGCCAATTTCCGCGGATACACCCCCCTCGGGGGCGGCGCCTCATGCGCTGCCCCCAATTTTTCCGGCCGGAACTCCGGCCCGGGGTGGAACCGTTACTCTCTCTTATCGTGTATGAGGCTTTGGACATGATCGACCGGCGCGCGCTCCTCTCGCAGTCTTCGGCGCTGCTCGCGGCCACGGCAGTGCCCGGCGCCGCCGCGGCCCAGTCGCGCAAGGGCGCGGGCGTCCGCACGCTGCCCGCCTTCTACGAGGACATCGAGTACCGCACCTTCCGCTGGTTCTGGGAAACCGCGCGGCGCGACAACGGCCTGGTGCCCGATCGCTACCCCTCGCCCAGTTTCTGCTCGATCGCTTCGGTCGGCTTCGCGCTCACCGCCTACCCGGTCGGCGTCGAGCGCGGCTGGATCACCCGGGCCGAGGCACGCGACCTCACCCTCACCACGCTGCGCTTCTTCTGGGAAGCGCCCCAGGGTCCCGAGCCGACCGGCAATATCGGCTACAAGGGCTTCTATTATCACTTCATCGACATGATCAGCGGCGCGCGCTTCGGCCGCACCGAACTGTCCAGCGTCGATACCACGCTGCTGCTGATGGGCGTGTTGTTCGCCGGCCAATATTATGACCGCGCCGATGCGAAGGAGCGCGAGATCCGCGATCTCGCCCACAAGCTCTATGCCCGGGCCGACTGGAACTTCTTCCGCTCGGACGGCCGCAAGCCCGTGTCGATGGGCTGGCATCCGGAGCGCGGCCTGATCCCGAGCAGCTGGACCGGCTATAACGAGGGCATGTTCGTCTACATCCTCGGCCTGGGCGCGCCGGAGCATCCGCTCCCGGCCGACAGCTGGGACGTGTGGACCGCAACCTATCCGCGCAGCTGGCGCGGCGAAGGCCCTACCCGCCACATCGCCTTCGCGCCGCTGTTCGGCCACCAGTATAGCGAGTGCTGGATCGATTTCCGCGGCATCCGCGACAAGGTGATGCGCGAGGCCGGGTTCGACTATTTCGAGAACAGCCGCCGCGCCACCTATGCCAGCCGCGCCTATTGCATCGCCAATCCGCAGGGCTGGGACGGCTGGTCGAAGGATATCTGGGGCCTCACCGCCTGTGACGGCCCCGGCGGCTTCAAGCTCGACTTCAAGGGCAAGCCCACCGACTTCTTCGGCTATTCGGCACGCGGCCCGCTCGGCCAGCCCGACGGCCGCGACGATGGCACCCTGGCACCCACCGCGGCGCTCGGCTCGCTGCCCTTCGCGCCCGAGATCGTGATCCCGGCCGCCGAGGCGATGCGCCGCGAACATGGCGACCTGCTCTACGGCAAGTACGGCTTCTTCGATTCGTTCAACCCGAGCTTCCGCTGGACCGACAAGAAGCTGTCGAACGGCCGCGTCGATCCGGTGAAGGGCTGGTACGACACCGACTATATCGGCATCGACCAGGGCCCGATCCTGCTCCAGGCGGCGAACTACCGGAACGACTTCGTCTGGAAGCGCATGCAAGGCTGCGCGCCGATCCGGAAGGGCCTGAAGGCGGCGGGATTCACCGGAGGCTGGCTGGGCGCATAATAGCCCTCTCTCGCCCAATACCGTCATCCCGGCGAAAGCCGGGATCTCAGGCGAAGGCGCGGGAAAGGAGCCGCACGAGATCCCGGCTTTCGCCGGGATAACGGCTATTTGATCCGCACCGCCTTGGTCCGCTTCGAAACCCCATTCTCGTCGAACGCCTCAACGGCCACCCAATAATCCACCCCGACATTGAGCGCGCGGATGTCCAGTGCCGCGCCCTGGTCGGCCCAGCGCTGATAGGTCAGCGTCAGCCGGTCCGGCCGCACGCCCCACAGCACGTTGTAGCCGACCGCGCCGGACACCGGCTTCCACATCACATGCGCATTGCGGGCATCGCTGTCGCGCTTCGCCGTCACGCCGCCCGGCGCCGCGGGCGCCTTGCCGCCGGCCGAACCGAACACGCGCAGGTCGGCGATCGCCAGGTTCCTGCCGCCGACATGGCCGTGCACATAGCGCACATACCGCGCCCGTACCGGTGCCGGCAGCTGGAAATAGGCGTTGGGCCGGTCGCGCCGCGGCGCCTCGGTCTTCGCCAGCGGCGACCAGTTCTTGCCGTCGAGCGAGGATTGCAGCTCGAACTCGGTATAGATGTCCGGCGCATCGCCGAACCGCGCGGCCTTGTAGTCGGCGAAGTTGACCTGCACCGCGCGCAGCGTCTTCGCCGCGCCCAGGTCCACCGTCAGCGTCTCGCCGGGCTTGTTCTCGGCCGCCACCCAGAAGCTGCGGGGATCCTCGTCGGTCGCACGGCCCGCCGCGAACTCGCCCATGGTCGACGAAGCCATTGCCCGCTTCTTGTACGAAAGCAGCATCCAGCCGGTGAACAGGCTCTCGGGGTCCTCGACCTTGCCGGTCGGGGCATAGTGCGGGAAGTCGCCGAAGCGGGTCGAGACCGCCATCTGCCCGTCCGCCCAGAACCTGGCCGGCCACATCCCGATGCGGCGCTCGAAGGTCCAGTTGTATCCGATCCACGGCGTGCCGGTGTTCCACCAGTTGCCGTTGACGTCCTCGAAGGTCGAGCCGTGCCCCGCGCCCTGCACGAAGCCGCCGGGCTTGTAGGCTACCGGGTTCCACGGCGCATATTCGAACGGCCCGAGCGGCTTGTCGGAGACATAGGTGCCGTTGGAATAGGCGTTATATTCGGTGCCCGGCGCGCCGTACTGGAGGAAGTAACGACCGTTCACCTTGGTCATCCAGGCGCCTTCCATGAAGGGCTGGATCGGCGTCCCGTTGGGCAGGGTGCCCGAATGATCCTGGCCGAACCGCTCCCAGCCATGCTGGTCCGGATGCAGCGACAGCATCGGCCTGGGCTTGCCCTTGTAGATCAGCTTGCCGTCCTCGAACGCGATCTCGATCCCGTAGAGCGGGAAGACGTTGGACGAGCCCCAGTACAGGTACCATTTGCCGTCCTCGTCCTTGAACAGCGCCGGGTCCCAGGGGCCGGGCGGCACCTTGTCCTCGCCCGGCGCGGGGACGTGCCCCTCGCCCACCGAATCGACCAGCTCGGGCATCCGGCGCACGAAGAAGTCGAGCGTGCCGCTGTCGGGGTCGGTGGTCGACAGGATCGATTCCGCCCGCGTCATCGACGGCTGGATCAGGATGCGCTCGCCGTCGCTCCACACCGCCGGCGCGACGATCGAGTTGAAGGGCCAGCGGCTCGGCTTGATGAAGGTCCAGTGGACCAGGTCGCTCGACGACCAGTATCCGTCCGCCAGCGTCTGGAAGAGATAGTATTTGCCCTTGTGGGTGACGATCGCCGGGTCGGCGCCGGTGCGGTACGAGACGCCCTGGTTCACCTGCTCGAAATTGTAGCGGTAATCGATGTCGATCGGATTGGCGTAGGTCTGGCGCACTTCCTGCGCGTGCGCGGCGGTGGCCACGACCAGCCCGAGCGGAAACAGGATACGCATGTCACTTCCCCGAAAAGAAAAGGGGGAGGAAAGCCCGTGGCTCGCCTCCCCCCGAAATTGTCAGCGCGAAGCCGGGCTTAGAACTTGTAGCCCAGGCGGAACTGGATGCGCCGCGGCAGCGTGATCGTGTTGTTGCCGATGCGGCCCGGATCGAGCGGATCGGTCGCGCTGAAGAAGCCGTCGAAGTCCTTGAAGTTCTTGTTGTTGAACGCATTCAGGATGTCGACCGCGGCCTCGACCTGGCCGATGCCGTTGATCTTGAAGCGGTTCGCCAGCGTCAGGTTGACTTCGCAGAAGGCGAAGAGCCCCTCGATGCAGTTCTTCTCCGGATAGGCCGAGGTGATGCGCAGCTTGCCGGTGTCGAAGCCCTGGGTGGCGTCGGTGACCTGATAGGCCTGGCCGCTGCCCAGCTGGGTGACCGTCGAGAACGAGAAGCCGAGCGGCAGGTCGACCATGCCCGAGATCACCACCCGGTGACGCTCGTCGCCCGGACGGGCACGCCAGCCATAGGCGTCCGGGGTGATGCCATCGAGGCTGAACAGGTCGTTGCCGTTCTGCTCCGCCTTGGACAGCGTATAGGCGATGTTGAGGCCCCAGCCCGACGACTTGGTGTAGTTCTTGTCGAGCGTGACGAAGAGCGCCTTGTAGCGCGTGTCGAGGCCGTCATAGCCGATCAGGACGTTGGCATAGCCGTACGGCACCACCGTCGAGGTGTTGCAGCAATTGCCCAGGCCGTTGTTCTGACGCGTCGCGAACAGGTTGGTGTAGCCGTTGCGGCCGCGCTGGTACGAGCCGGTGATCGAGGCCTGGAAGACGCCGATACGCTGGCGCACGCCGAAGCTGAACTGGTCGTTGACCGGCGGCTTGGCATCGTTCTTCACCGCGAACAGCTCGGGCAGGCCCGCCCCCGCGGCGCTGGCGCGCAGCGCGATCAGGCCCTCGCGGGTCAGGTAGGACGGGTTCCACGCCACGGTCGGCAGGCCCGAACGCGGCGAGCCGTCGGTCGAGAAACGGAACACGCCGATCGGGTTGAGCACGCGCGACAGCTCGTCGACCGTGTTGTTGAAGTTGTTGCGGTCGTAATAGCGGCCCCAGCCGCCGAAGATCACCGTCGAGCGATCGCCGTTGAGGTCGTACGAGAAGCCGACGCGCGGCGCGAAGGCACCGGTGAACGGCTTACGGTCATGCCCGTCGGTGATGTAGTTCTCGGGGTCGAAATAATAGGTCTTGGGCAGCGAACGCAGCGCGGCGGCGGCACTGGCCGGCGTCACATATTCGTTGTTGAAGCCGTTGGTCTCGTAATCCCAGCGCACGCCCAGGTTGAGCTGCAGGCGCGGGGTGAGGTTCCAGTCGTCCTGCACATAGACGCCGACCTGGGTGTTCGACGCCTGGATCAGCGAATTGCCCAGGCCCAGGCGCGCCTCGCTCGGGAAGGCGAAGCTCAGGTTGTTCCCGGGATCGCTGACGAAGGTGTAGTGCGGCTGGACATAGGCCTGGTTGTCGAAGGTGATGTCGGTCACCTGGACGCGGACGCCCGCCTTGAACACATGGCCCGCAATGCCCGAATAGGTGAAGTCGTTGCGGAAGGTGTAGCTGTTCTGCGTTTCGCGGCGGGTCGAGTCCTTGCCGCCCGCGATGATCACGCCGGCATATTCATATTGCGGCAGCTCGGGGTGCAGCGAGGTCGGGTTGAACGTGTAGTTCAGGTAGCTGGCATTGAACTCGTTGACGAAGTTGCTGCCGTTATACGCCCATTTGAACTGGTAGGTGTCGACCCGGTTCTTCTTGTTCTCCGCCGCCTCATAGGAGGTCTGGTTGCCGAAGCCCTGGATGTCGGACTCGTCGCGGCGGCTGAACGACAGGTCGAAGGTCTGGCGATCGTCCGGGGTCAGGGTCAGCTTGCCGAAGTAGAAGTCGCTGCGGAACGGGCTGACGAACGCGCCCTCGAGCGTGCTGATGTCACGGCCGAGCGAAGCCGAGGCCGCGGCGCGCAGCGCGGGCGTGCCGCCGGCGACGACGTTGAACGCGCGGTCCTGGTCGTTGCCTTCATAGGCGCCGAAGAAGAACAGCTTGTCCTTGATGATCGGGCCGCCCAGCGCCGCGCCGTACTGCTTGCGCTCGAACGCCGGCTCGGCGCGGTTGTTGCGCTTGTCGAGGTACGACTTCTCGCTGAGGCTCTTGTCGGTGTACTGGCCGAAGATCTCGCCGTGGAACTCGTTGGTGCCCGACTTGGTGATCGCGGTCACGATCGCGGCGCCGGCCTGCTCATACTCGGCCTTGTAGTTCTGCGTCAGGACGCGGAATTCCTGCACGGCGAGCTGGCCGAACGGGTTGCCGCGGCTGTTCTGCTGGCCGGCGATGCCGCCCTCGCGCAGCTGGTTCTTCAGGCTGACGCCGTCGATGAACACATTGACCTGGCTCGCGGTCGACGCGCCCGAGGTGATGCCCTTGTCGGTCTCGCTGTCATTGTAGCGCACGCCCGGGGCGAGCGCGGCAAAGGCCAGGAAGTTGCGATCGGTCTGCGGCAGGCGCTCGATCTGGGTGGTGCTGACGTTGGTGGCGACTTCGCTGGTGCGCGTCTCGCGCAGGCGGGTGCCGGTCACCACGATCTGGCTGCCTTCGGTCGGTGCGGTCGCCGCGGCGCCGCCCACCGCCAGGTCGAGGCTGGCCGCCTCGCCGACGCCGACGACGATGTTCTGGCTCACCGTCTCGGTGCCGGCGGTCGCGGTCACTTCATATTCGCCGGGGCGCAGGCCGTTCAGCGCATAGCCGCCATTGGCGTCGCTTACCGCGCGGAAGGTCTGGTTGGTCGCGATGCTGCGCGCGGTCACCTGGGCGCCCGCCGCGGCGCTGCCGTCGGCGCCGGTCACCTGGCCGCTAAGGCTGGCGGTGCTCACCTGGGCGGATGCCAGGGTCGGCAGCATCACTGCGCCGCCCGCAAGCAGGGTCGCGGCGGCCATTGCCGTCGCCGAGATGCCACGTGTCAGGACACGACGCTTCGAATTGGAAATCGCCACTCTAATCCTCCCCAGCCCAAGGCTGTAATCGGTTACAAACTCGGATCCGCATTGGTCTTGTTTTTATGCGCGGACAGAAACGCCCCCTGGAACCGGTTACATGAAACTGTCAATCCCATGTTTGCGTCAGCGTTGTCGGGAGCGCATTTTGCTGCGGTGCGATGTGTCCCGCATGCAACACTCGTCCCTGGCTGGCGCGATCGACCGGTCATCGGGAGTCCCTCTTGCGGCGCATGCGGGGTGTTCCCCATATCTGCGCCATGAGCGAAACAAACGCGTGGCACGGCACGACGATCCTTTCCGTGCGCAAATCCGGCAAAGTGGTGATTGCAGGCGACGGGCAGGTCTCCGCCGGCAACACCGTGATGAAGCCCAATGCCCGCAAGGTGCGGCCGCTGGGCGATGGCAAGGTGATCGCGGGCTTTGCCGGCGCCACTGCCGACGCCTTCACTTTGTTCGAGCGGCTCGAGGCCAAGCTGGAGCGCCATAACGGCCAGCTGCTCCGCGCCGCGGTCGAGCTCGCCAAGGACTGGCGGACCGACAAGTATCTCCGCAACCTCGAGGCGATGCTGATCGTCGCCGACGCCGAAGTGACGCTGGTCGTCACCGGCAATGGCGACGTGCTTGAGCCCGAGGGCGGCGTCGCCGCGATCGGCTCGGGCGGCAATTTCGCCCTCGCCGCGGCGCGCGCGCTGGTCGATTACGAGAGCGATCCCGAGAAGATCGCCCGTCAGGCGATGAAGATCGCCGGCGAGCTCTGCGTCTACACCAACGATCGCCTCACGGTGGAAACGCTGGACAGCGCCAATTAACCAACGCATCGGCGGCGGCATGAAGTTCCGCATGGATTATGACGCCGCCCGCAACCGCATTCTGGTCGAGATCCGCGATTTCTGGACGATCGACACCGTCCGCGAATTCGCGGCGGCGGCGGGCGCGCAGGCCCAGGAAGTGCTGGCGATCCGCAACGACTATGACGTGCTGATCGACTCGCGCGACTTCCCGGTCCAGGCCAACGACGTCGCCGACCTGCTGCCCAGCATCGCCGAGGCCGGGCTCACCCTAACCTCGGGCCGCGCCGCCTCGGTGGTCGGCAGCCACCTCAACAAGCTCCAGGCCGAACGCACCCAGACCCATCCCCGGATGCGGATCTTCATGACGGTGGAAGAAGCCGAGGCGTGGCTGGCTGAGGCGCGCTGAAATTCAGCCCTTAGTTCCCCGGCGAAGGCCGGGGCCCAGTCTCAACGCAGCCGGTCAGGCGCGTGAACCTCTCGAACGACATGGCAACCGGGCCCCGGCATTCGCGGCGAACGCCTCAGTTGCCGTCGGCATCGACCATGAACACCATCGGCCTACCGCGCGACATCGGCTCCCAACCGGCCGACAGGGCGGCGCGCACGCACCGCGAGATCGTGGCGTCATCGAGCTGGAGACGACCGCGTGGCAACCCCTTCAACAGCCGCTTGGGCGGCGGAAATTCCACCAATGCTTCGCGCTTGGCATCCTGCTGGAGAATGGAAATCGTCATTCCCTTCCAGCCTTCGTCATCCGACAGATGCGGTTCGCGCTGAAGGTGCCAATCATAGGATACGCCATCGACATTTACGGTGCCGGCATTGCCTCGGGAGTTCGACATATGGCCGGCACTAGCATACCAGCCGTGGCGAAGCACGGGGCGGGTTCATGTCCAGGGTACAGGCGACGCCTGCACTTGGCGCATGCAAAGGCAAACCGGCAGGGTTTTGGATTCCAATGAATTATCGCCATTCCTTCCATGCGGGCAACAGCGCCGATGTCGTGAAGCATAGCCTGCTGATCGCCCTGGTCCGGGCCCTGCAGCAAAAACAGGGCGCGCTGACCCTGATCGACACCCATGCCGGCTGCGGGCTCTACGACCTTGGCGGCGAGCAGGCCCAGCGCACCGGCGAAGCCGCACAAGGGGTGCTGCGGGCCTTTGCCGACGCGAACCCCTTGCTCGACGACTATCGCGCCGCCGTACGGGCAGTGAATGTCGGGCCGGAGCCACAGCTCTACCCCGGCTCGCCGCAGTTCCTGGCGCAGCTCCTGCGCCCGCAGGATTTGCTGATCCTCAATGAAAAGCATCCCGAGGATGCCAATGCCCTGCGCGGCGCGATGCGCGGCACACCCGCTGCCGTGCACGAGCGCGATGCCTATGAGCTTTGGCTGGCGATGCTGCCGACCCGAACGCCGCGCGGCGTGGTGGTGGTCGATCCGCCGTACGAGCAGACGGACGAACGCGCCCGCATCACCGCCACCCTCGCCGCGGCGCACCGCAAATGGGCACATGGCGTGACGGTGATCTGGTATCCGCTGAAAGACCGCGCGACGCATCAGCGGTGGAAGGGCGATCTGCGCAGGCTCGGCATCCCGAAATTCCTGGTCGTGGAGCATTGGCTGTATGACGCCGATCAGCCCGGCATCTATAACGGCGCGGGCCTTTTCATCGTCAATCCACCCTATGCCTTCACCCAGGCGCTGCCGCCGCTGCTGGAAGCCCTCCGCGCCGCGCTGGCACCGGAAGGGCATAGGGGCGAGATCATCGCCGATTGGCTGGACGATAGAAACTGAGCCTGGTCCCGGATCCAGGCTGTATCGACATTCAAGCGGCGCCCCGAGCCTATGCTGATCCCCGGGGGGGGGGGGGGGGGGGGGGGGGGGGGGGGGGGGGGGGGGGGGG
>NZ_JASATQ010000091.1:0-15784 GCF_038440415.1 Sphingomonas sp. OTU376
CCCCCGCCCCTGGGCGATCAGGAAGGCGGGTTCCAGATGATCACCTTCTTCTTCGGATCGTCGCCCGGGGCGTTGGCGACATTGCCGTAGATCGTGCCGAACTCGGGCGCCGAGAGCGAGACCGAGATATAGTCGTTGCCGCGTTCCGAGACCTTGTTCCAGCCGGCGCCGAGCTCAAAGCCGTTCTTGCGGCTGATGATGCGATAGTCCGGGGCCATGTCGTTCATCTTGCGGGTGTTGGGCACAAGGGCGATCGGCGCGGTGACCATGAGGGTGGCAAGCGTGCCCTCGAGGGTGTCGTCGGCCTTGACGGTGAGATTTGCGATCGTGACGGCCATGTTCAAACTCCTTCGTTGCTCGGGGACCATCCCCGATGTCGCCCACCCAAGATCCCGGGCGCCGACGTCACCGGAGCGAAGCGCAGGGGACCCCCCAGCCGGGGCCTCGGCCGTTAGGACGGGGTGGCTTGCGGGGTTGACGGCACAAGGCGAACGAGGATCGCAGACAGGCGGCAATGAGGGGTGGTCGCCAGCGGCGGCAGCTTTGACAGGGCCCGGTTGATGCAGGCCTGCCGGCAAGCGACGCGTCGCCGGAGCCTTGCAGTCCCGCTCACCGCCTCCCGCGCCCGCCGCCATCCGCGCGTGTCGACGCACCGCCCGGCCGCCTGCCGCCTGATGGACGCTAGAATGTCCCGAGATAGGCCAGGAACAGGGCCCGAAGATTGGCAGCGTTCGCTCCGGAATGCGCCTCGCGGTGATGGTTCGGGCACAGGCAGATAACGTTGGCAAGCGTATCGGGCCCGCGCTCGAACAAGGGGATCACATGGTGTGTTTCGAGATAGATCGTGCCGTCGGCGCGCAGGAAGCCGGGTTCGCCGCAATGTTCGCAAGCGCCCCCTGCCCTTGCAAGCGCAGCCTCCCGCACGAGCGGATCGCGGACGTAGATCAGCCCGGCCTGATCGCGACGGCGAATCTCCGGTTCGGCAAGGGGGCTGAACTGGTCGACGAAGCGCGCCAGGGATGCGCCGCGCGCGAGCAGATGGGCTCCGGTCTCGTCGTCATAGGCTATGAGCGACCAGGGTTCGGGATCGAGCGCGCGCCGGTTGACCTGCGAGGCCTTGTCGGCACCGCGTTCGCGGCGGATACCAGCATTGAGGATCACGCGAATGGCGAGCCCCTCGCGCTTCGCTTGCTGAAGCGCCTTGTCGAGCTTCGTCGCACGGCGGCCCCAGGGATTGTAGCGGCCGCGTGCTGTCTGGACGGCGGCATCTTCGCGGAAATTGCCGCGATGGACGATGCGTCCATCTGCTTCCTCTTCGAGCACGACGTGCCACAGGTTGAGGACGACCGTCTTGCCCGGCTCGGTAAATGCCCATTCATAGCAATATTTGGGATTGGTCTTTGCGCCAGCCGCACCGAGCTTACCATTCGACCAGTCCGAGACATCGACGCCAGCGGCATGGACGAGATCGATGATCAGGCCCTTTTCGGTTGGCTGGAGTTCCTCGAGCGTGGTCATAACCGCGACCCTAGCTCCCCTGATCAACATTGCCACCTGCCGAGTGACATGTGGGACACCAACCAAGGGGACTTTGGTGCTGCCGACGGCGATTCTGGCGCGCGACAGCTGTTGTAAGAGCCTAGCTAGATCCGGTTATGGACACCTGCGTTTCCTCAGGAACCGGGCGTACTGCGATTCAGCTGGCCGGTCGGTTTTCCGTGACGTCGGACCGACCCCTTCAGAATATGACAGCCCGCGACAACCCGCGAAGGGGATCTGTGCGCTCAGACCAGCATCGACTGCTGCGCGGAGATACCCGCCATCGCGCCTTGCCATGTTGCCGTGGTGACAGAAGGGATGCCGGCGTTGGCAAGATCACCGGCGGCGTAGATGCCTGGGGTGCTGGTCTCGCGGCGCTCGTCGGTCTTGAGGGCGATGCCGGTTGGCGTATTGACCGTGGCGAGGCCCAGTGCGTCATGCAGGCTTGCGGACGGCTTGGTACGCGGATGGGCGAACAGGATATCGACTGCGACATCGGGGCCGGTATCGATCTTGATAGTGGCACCATGGCTCCCATGACGCGCGATCCCGATGATCCGGCCATCAACGAGAGGTATCCTGCGGCCCGCCAGATCGGCTCGGATATTGGGCGGAATGTCGTGGCCATCGGCCAAGACCGTCAAGGTATCGGTCCAATCGCGGAACAGCCTGACCTGATTCATCGACTGCGGACCCGACCAGACAAGGCCCCAATGCTGGTCGGCAACCTCAAAGCCGTCGCAATAGGGGCATGGGATGATGGATGTGCCCCAGCCTTCGGCGAAGCCTGGAACATCAGGCATCTGGTCGACAACGCCATAGCTCAGGATCAGGCGGCGTGCGCTGAGGCTTTCACCATCGCCAGTGAGAACCGAAAAATTGTCGATGGTACCGGAGATGCTGTCGGCTCGTGCATTGACCATCCTGATCGCAGGATAGCGCGCCAGTTGCTGTCGCGCCTCGGCCAGGATGTCGGACGGTGGCTTGTGATCGTGGCCGAGCACGCCGTGCGAACGGCCGGCGAAGCGGTTGCGCTGCAGGCCGGTGTCGAGAACGGTGACGTTGCGGCGGGCGCGGCCGAGCTGCAGTGCGGCGGCGAGACCGGCAAAGCTGCCGCCGATGATGATGACGTCATCCATGAGATACGCTCCGTGTTGTGGCGGGAGGATATTGGATAGGGCTAGCGGTAGACGCTCGAGATGGGCAGCGAGCAGGGCATCGGCGAGAATTTCGCCCATGCGGCAGCGGACCTCAATGCGGCACCGGCCGCATCGGATCAGCCGGGCGCAATCGAGGCATCCCATCCGCCGCCGAGAGCCCGGAAGGAGGCAATGGCGGCGCGGGCGGCCGCTGCTTTCGACTGGATCTCGGCATCGCGGCTAGCGAGAAGGCGCTGATCAGCGTCGAGCACGTCGAGCAGGTTGGATACGCCGCCCTTATAGGCCGCGAGAGAGGATGCGCGCGCCTTCGTTAGCGAGGAGACGCCCTGGTCCAGGATCTGCGCGCGTGCCTGCTGATTGGCGAGCGCCGAAAAGGCGTTCTCCACATCCTCCGAGGCTCTGAGGACCGTCAGGCGATAAGCCGCCAGTGCTTCGGCGTTGCGGCCTCGGGCGGCGGCGATCTCGGCATCGATACGGCCGAAGTCGAACAGGCGCCAGCGTAGTCCGAGGATACCGCTCGCCTGGGTGGCATTGCCGCCAAACAATCCGCCAACGCCCATGGTCGCTGTGCCGAGCAGGCCGCTCAGTGAGAATTTCGGATAATATTCGGAGATCGCCACGCCGATCCGCGCATTCGACGCGGCGAGCGTGCGCTCGGCCGCGATGATGTCCGGGCGTCGGCGCAGCAAGGCGGCCGGACCGCCCGCGTCCGAGATCGCAGGGACATTGGGGATCGGCGCGACCGCCGCGAGCTCGGGCCGGGTCGAGCCGGGCGGAAGGCCGAGTAGCACATCCAGCGCGTTCATCGCGCTGTCGAGATTCTGCTCGAGTTCCGGGACGCCGGCTTTCACTTGCGCCAACGCGCCTTCGGCCTGGCGCAGCTGCAATTCGGCCGCCACGCCCTTGCGATACTGAAGCGCGACCAGGTCGACGAGCTGCTGCTGGACCCGTAGCTGGGCCCGCGCGACGTCGAGGCGGGCCTGGAGGCTGCGGATGGCGACATAGGTGTCGGCCGTCTGCGCGGCTACGACGAGCCTCGCCGCGGCGGCACCCGCCGCGGACGCCTGCCAGTCGGCGCGTGCGGCGTCGCGGGCAGCGTCCTTGCTGCCGAAGAGATCGAGCTCCCAGCTCGCGCCGAGGTTCAGGTCATAGCTCTGCGCCTCGCGGTCGAAGCCGGGTAGAGCGCTGGCGATCCGGCCCTGCGGCGTCTCGAGCGACTGATAATTCTCGCTCGCCTGGCCGCTGACCTGTCCGGAAGGAAGAAGATCGGCTTTGGCATGGCGCAGCGCAGCGCGCGTCTGCACGACCCGGGCGCTCGCCTGCTGTAGATCGAGATTCTGCGCCAGCGCGCGTTCGACCAGGCTCGCCAGCAGCGGATCGTCGAATGATCGCCACCAGTTCACCAGGTCGACCTTTGCCGCCTGGCCCGTGGCGGCCTCGACGGCGGGGCTGCCCATGAACGCTGGTGGCATCGCCACCTCCGGCGCAACATAGGACGGACCGACGGCACAGCCGCCAAGCAGCGCCGCCAACGCGGCGGCAGTCGGGATCGAGGGAGAAATGCGCATGCGTCTGTCCGCCAGCAGTGCCATGAACCATCTCATGGGGGATGTGACCAATGACATGATTGGTCACAGTTTGTCAATCCGTCCTTTCGGCGCTATGGAAGCGGCCATGAAGACTCAGAGCACAAGCAAGGCCGCCACGCGCGGACCAGCGGAACATTCGGTGCGGGACCAGATCGTCAAGGCCGCGCGCGAATGCTTCGCGCATTATGGCTATGGCAAGACCACGGTTGCGGACCTCGCGCGCGAGATCGGCTTCTCCAAGGCCTATATTTACCGGTTCTTCGAATCGAAGCAGGATATCGGCGAGGCGATCTGCGGCGAGTGCGTGGACGGACTATTCGACCAGGTGCGGGAGGCGGTGGACCAAGGGGAGGACGCGACCGACAAGCTACGGAGATTCGCTCGAACCGCTACCACCGCAACCGTCGAGCTGCTGTTCACCGATCGCAAGCTCTATGAGATCGCGGTCCATGCGTCGGCCGAAAACTGGGAGGTCGTGCGAGCCTATACCCAGCGCCTGCAGGGCCTGCTTGAAGAGATTCTGAAGGAAGGCCGCGAGAATGGCGAGTTCGAGCGCAAGACTCCACTCGACGAAACCCGCCGGTCGATCTTCTATGCCTTCAAGCCCTTCATCGACCCCGCGTTCCTCGAGCGCAGCCTCGACCTCCTGCCCGATGCGCAGACCGAAGTGACCGGGCTGGTGCTGCGGAGCCTCGCGCCCTAGGGCTGTTTGCTTACGAGTGACCAGTTGACACATTAGTCACAAGATGACATCTGGTTCCGACTGAACAGGAGGAACCTGCGTGTCGATATCGTCTTGCGCCCGAGCGGTCGGGATCCTTGGGCTGACAGCCGGCGTGCTGGCCGGATGCGGGCAATCGGATACCGATCCGCGCACGGCACCTCCGCTGGTGCGAATCGCTGCTGCCGACGCGGCTAAGGGGGCGGATCGCGAGTTCACCGGCATCGTCGGCTCGCGGGTACAGAGCGACCTGGGCTTTCGGGTCGGCGGCAAGGTAGTGGCGCGGCTGGTCGATGCCGGGCAGGCCGTCCGCCGTGGCCAGCCGCTGATGCGCATCGACCCGACCGATTACTCGCTCGCGGCCCAAGCAGCCGCCGAAACGGTCGCGGCCGCACGCGCACGCGCGGCCCAGGCCTCCGCCGACGAGGCGCGTTACCGCGAGCTGGTGTCGGCAGGTGCGGTATCGGCTTCCGCTTACGACCAGGCGAAGGCTGCGGCTCTCGCCGCGCGCGCGCAACTCTCTGCCGCCGAGGCGCAGGCGCGCGTCAGCCGAAACGATGCCGGCTATACCGTGCTGGTCGCGGACGCGGACGGCACGGTCGCCGAGACTTTGGCCGAGCCGGGACAGGTAGTCGCAGCCGGCCAGACCGTCGTCCGGCTTTCCCATTCGGGTCCGCGCGAAGCCATTATTGCCCTGCCCGAGACCGTTCGCCCCGCGTTGGGCGCGGAAGCGGAGGTGCGGACCTATAGCGGCCTTGGCGGCACCGCGCGGCTGCGCCAGCTCAGTGATGCCGCCGATCCGGCGACGCGGACCTTCGAGGCGCGCTTTGTGCTTACCGGTGCTCCCGCAGCTGCTCCGTTGGGTTCCACGGTGACGATCCGTCTCGGTGTGCCCGGTCCAGCGTCGATGATCTCGGTGCCACTAGGTGCAATCTATGATCGCGGACAAGGCCCGGGAGTCTGGGTGATTGCCGGCCAGGCGAGCCCGAAGGTCAGCTGGCGTCCGGTGAAACTGGCCACGATGGGCCAGGAATCCGCCGCCGTGACAGCAGGGCTGCGGCCGGGCGAGCGCTTCGTCGCGCTAGGCGCACACATGCTCCACCAGGGCCAGCCGGTCCGCATCGCGGGGGGAGCGGTCCGTTGAGCGAGACGCCGGAGCCGGAGGGCAAGTTCAACCTGTCCGCCCTCGCAGTGCGCGAGCGGGCGGTCACCCTGTTCTTCATCATCGCCATCACGCTCGCCGGCATCGTCGCCTTCCTGAGCCTCGGCCGCGCCGAGGATCCGAGCTTCACCATCAAGCAGATGACCGTCGTTACTGCCTGGCCCGGCGCCACCGCACAGGAAATGCAGGACCAGGTCGCCGAGCCGCTCGAGAAGCGCCTGCAGGAGCTGCGCTGGTACGACCGCGCGGAGACGTTCACCCGCCCCGGCCTTGCCTTCACCACCCTGCTCCTGCGCGACCAGACGCCCCCGTCCGAGGTGCAGGAACAATTCTACCAGGCGCGCAAGAAGCTGCAGGACGAGACGCCAAAGCTACCCCAAGGTGTCACCGGTCCGTTCGTAAATGACGAATATGGCGACGTGACCTTCGCGCTCTATGCACTGAAAGCAAAGGGCGAGCCGCAGCGCGACCTTGCCCGGCAGGCGGAGGTGCTGCGCCAGCGGTTGCTGCATGTCCCCGGTGTCAAGAAGATCAACATCGTCGGCGAACGGCCCGAGCGGATCTTCGTCGAGTTCGCGCAGGACCGGCTGGCGACGCTCGGCATCGCGCCGCGCGCAATCTTCTCGGCGCTCGCGCAGCAGAATCTGGTCACTCCGGCGGGCGCGATCGAGGCGAACGGGCCACAGGTTCAGGTCCGGCTCGACGGCGCCTTCGACGATCTCGACAAGATCCGCGACCTGCCGATCGTCTCCAATGGCAAGACCCTGCGCCTCGCGGACGTGGCCGAGGTCCGGCGTGGCTATGAGGATCCGGCCACCTTCCTGATCCGCAACCAGGGCGAGCCGACCCTGCTGCTCGGCGTGATCATGCGCGAGGGCTGGAACGGGCTCGACCTCGGCAAGTCTCTGAAGGCCGAAGTCGCAGCAATCTCGTCCGAACTGCCGCTCGGAATGGCCCTTGAGCCGGTGACCGACCAGTCGGTGAACATCTCGGCAGCGGTCGATCAGTTCATGCGCACCTTCCTCGAGGCGCTCGCGATCGTGATGATCGTCAGCCTCGTCGCGCTCGGCTGGCGGGTCGGCATCGTCGTCGCCGGTGCGGTGCCGCTGACGCTTGCGATCGTGCTGGTCATCATGTGGGCGACCGGGCGCGTGCTGGACCGCATCACGCTCGGCTCGCTGGTTCTGGCGCTCGGGCTGCTCGTCGACGACGCGATCATTGCGATCGAGATGATGGTCGTGAAGATGGAAGAGGGCTTCGATCGCATCAAGGCCTCGGCCTATGCCTGGAGCCACACCGCGGCGCCGATGCTGGCGGGTACGCTGGTGACCGTGATCGGCCTGATGCCGGTCGGCTTCGCGAAGTCTACGGCCGGCGAATATGCCGGCAACATCTTCTGGGTTGTCGGCTTCGCGCTGCTTGCATCCTGGGTCGTGGCAGTGATCTTCACGCCCTACATGGGGGTCAAGCTGCTGCCGGCGATCAAGCCGGTCCAGGGTGGCCATGACGCCATCTACGAGACGCCGCGCTACCAGAGAGTGCGCCGGCTGATCCGCTGGGCCGCGACGCACAACCGGCTGGTGACGATCTCGACGCTGGTCGCATTCCTCATCGCCGGCGCGGGGATGGTGCTGGTGAAGAAGCAGTTCTTCCCCACGTCCGACCGGCCCGAGGTCCTGGTCGAGGTCCAGATGCCCAAGGGCACCTCGATCGAGCAGACCAGCGCCGCGGCGGAACAGGTCGAAGTGTGGCTGCGCAAGCAGCCCGAGGCGAAGGTCGTCACGGCCTATGTCGGGCAAGGCGCACCGCGCTTCTTCATGTCGCTTTCGCCTGAACTGCCCGACCCTTCCTTCGCCAAAATCATCGTGCGCACGCCGGACGAGGAAGCCCGCGACGCATTGAAGGAGCGGTTGCGGCAGGCCGTCGCCGACGGTCTCGCGCCTGCAGCGCGCGTGCGAGCAACACAGCTCGTTTTTGGGCCTCCTTCCCCGTACCCGGTGGCGTTCCGCGTCAGCGGACCCGATGTGGAAAGGTTGCGCGCCATCGCAGATCGGGTCCGCATGATCATGACCAACGATCCGATGATGCGGACGGTCAACACCGACTGGGGCGAGCGCGTGCCGACGCTGCACTTCGTGCTCGATCAGGACCGGCTGCGTGCCATGGGCCTGACCTCAAGCGATGTCGGCGAGCAGCTGCAGTTCCTGCTCTCGGGCGTGACCGTCTCGCAGGCGCGCGAGGACATCCGCACCGTTGAGGTGGTCGCGCGTTCCGCCGGCGACACCCGCCTCGATCCGGCGCGGATCGGCGATTTCACGCTGACCGCCGCGAATGGCCAACGCGTTCCGATTAGCCAGATCGGCAAGCTCGAGCTGCGCATGGAGGACCCGATCCTGCTGCGCCGCGACCGCGTGCCGACGATCACCGTCCGCGGCGACATCGCAAACGGCCTGCAGCCGCCCGACGTCTCGAGCGCAATGCTCAAGAAGCTCCAGCCGGTCATCGACACACTGCCTGCGGGGTATCAAATCGCCATGGGCGGCTCGATCGAAGAGGCGGGGAAGGCTAATGCGGCTCTGGCGCCGATCTTCCCGATCATGATCCTGCTGATGATGATCGTCATCATGCTGCAGGTCCGCAGCTTCTCGGCAATGACGATCGTGCTCTTGACCGCGCCGCTGGGGCTGATCGGCGTGGTGCCGACGCTGTTGGTGACCGGTCAGCCCTTCGGGTTCAACGCCATTCTAGGGCTGATCTCGCTGGCCGGCATCCTGATGCGCAACACGCTGATCCTGATCGGCCAGATCCACGAGAATGAGGCGCATGGCCGGACGCCGTTCGACGCCGTGGTGGAGGCGACGGTGCAACGTTCGCGACCGGTGATCCTGACGGCGCTGGCCGCGGTCCTCGCCTTCGTGCCGCTCACCCATTCAGTGTTCTGGGGGGCGATGGCCTTCACGCTGATCGGCGGCACGCTGGTCGGGACGATCCTGACGCTGGTTTTTCTGCCCGCGCTCTATGCGCTCTGGTATCGGATCAAACCCGGTGCGCAGAACCCACCCCCACCGGCTGCGATGGCGGCATGAGTGCGGCAGAGCCTGGCGGATCGGACGCGGCGTCGCGCTGCGAGAGCGAGCCATGGAGGAGCCTGCGACCCTCCGACAGTGTGGCCGCTCCCGAGGATTGCGCCCGCATTGCGAAGGATCCTCTTGAGCCGCTCGAAGGACGTTGGACCTTGCGGATCCTCATCTGTCTCAACGCCGGTGAACACCGGTTCGCGGATCTGAGATCGGCGATTCCGCAGGTTAGTGCCAACATCCTCACCGACCGGCTTCGCGCGCTCGAATGCGCCGGGCTCGTTGAGCGGCGCTATCTCCCCCCTCCGCTTGCAAGCCAAGTCTACGCGCTGAGCGCCCTCGGTGCCGGCCTGGCACCAGTCCTCGGCCCGCTTGCAAGCTGGCGAGCCGCGCAGCGCGATATGGCCGTCCCCACGCGTGGATCAGACCCTGGAAGGGAGCAATCACGATGAAGCTGAAGGAAACCCTGCGCCAGATCTGGCGCACGTTCGAAGCGGTCGCCGACGCCGCAGAATATGACCCCCTCGTCGACGTCACCGCGCGGGTCGAGCGGCTGGAGCGCATAGTGGCAGATCTCGGCAAGAAGTCCGAGCCCTCCGCCTAGCGGCCCGTGCCGGACGGCCATGATGAAGAGGGCCCAACTCGTGGTTGCCGCCCAGGGCAACACGGAATCGCAGAGCGAGAGACGAAATGCCAATCCGCCCAAGGCGGGAACAATCTCCTGCAGATATCGGACACGCTAGCGGCGAACCAGGGGAACACCATGTGGCAGCTCTGCGAGAGCGAGGCCTTTCGCACGAGGGAAACCGATTGCGCCCGCAGAGCTATTTGCGCGCGATATTGTCGGCAAGCGACTCCAGGTCCCGCTCCGCTTCAGCCGTAATCCCGACTTTCATTCCTGGTCGCGGCTCATGGCGGCATATTTGGCCTCGAGCCTGTCGAACACTTCGGCAGCCGATTTGGTGCGGCCGGATTCCGCGTCGGCGATCCCGCGCGCGATCGAGGCATCAAGGGCAGCCAGCCGGGCTTCGTGCTCCTGGATCACGCGCACACCCTCGCACTTGGAATTATACCGTCCGCTTTCAACGCGCTGCGAGACATATGCCTCGAGTTCCGGTCCGAGATCGCGCTGATCATCCCCTTTTCTCCTCGTCCGGATGATCTAGGCTTTATCAACTGTTATCAAGTTGGGCAGCGACCCGTACGGAAACGCCCATCTCAAGTTCAACCTCGGAGCTGACATTGATACTGGCGCGCCGGGACCAGAAGCGGGACCTGCCTAACCCAGGGCCGGACGCGGCCCGGGCTGTTTGTGCGTGCGATGCGGGCTTGTCCGGCGCCTGTACCCGAATATGCTGCGGCGACATGAGCGACGCCCCGCCCGATCCCGCGCCAGGCAACCATGCGCCCGAATTGCCGCATTTCGGCAAGCTGTTCGAATATCACGGCGCGTCCGGCGCGCTGATGTTTCGGATCGACATGCAGCGCCCGGCTGCCGGTGATCTGGTTATGCTCGGCGGTATCTGCGAGGCCGGCGAGGAGCGCTACCCCACGGGCTATGTGCAGGACCTGCGCGGCGAGCGAATCAGCGTCTGGGTGACCGAGAGCCAATATATGCGACTGACGAACCGCGCGCTCGACTGAGTTCGCGATTCTCCGCTCAGCCAGGAAGCAGCGACACGCGCAGGGTCGTTCCGAACAGCTGCTCGAATTCAGCCGCTTCATACGGCGAGATCTGGATGGGAATGGCGGCGACACCCCGGTCGCGCAGCCATGAGAATCGGTGCCTGCCATCGGTGAAGAGGACCCCATCCTCATCGAGGCTGGCGACGAACATGTTGCTGTGGCTATTCTCCGCGAACCACTCGCCTGCCTTGCGATAGCGACTGTCCTGGCCGTTGCTGCCGCCCGGAACGATATGCTGGTCTGTGCGGCCCCAGGCGCGATCAAAGGCCGCGACATCGACCCAGGCGATGACGTCGGCCTCATAGTCCTCCCAACCGTCGGCGGGCGGAATATATTTCCAGTCGATGATCCGTTCTGTCACCTGGACGCAATAGCACGGCGCGCCTTCACGGCGCACCTCTTTGGCGGAAATCCCAGACGGGGACCCCGAGCTTGCGCGCCTTGTCGGCGAGATTGTCCTGGATGCCGGTGCCGGGGAAGATGATCACCCCTCTGGGGAGGAGTTCGAGCATGGCGTCATTGCGCTTGAAGGGCGCGGCGCGGGCGTGCTTGTCCCAGTCGGGCTTGCGGGGATCCTGCGGCACGTTGCGGTCGCGGGCCCAGCAGGCGGCGATACGCTCGCCGCCGGTCGGCGTCGCGCCGTGCATCAGGATCATGTCGGGATACTGGTCGAGCGCCTTGTCCAGCGTCTCGTAGATCAGACGGTGATCGTTATACCCCGCGCCGGCGCTTAGCACGATGCGGATGCCGTCGGGATTGAGCACGCGGGCATCCTGGTAAGCGCGCCTGTCGATATGCCGGCGACTGTCGAGTACGGCGGAGGTCAGCGCCTTGCGGTTGACCATCGCGCCCGCACGCGGGAGCCAGGGCTTGCGGACATGGACGCGGAACTGGTCGGCGGCGGCATCGCGGAAGAACTCCATCGTGTCGCGGCGCTCGATCATGGTGATGCCCTCGGCGACCTTGCGCTCGAGATCGACCGAGCGCACCTCGCTGCCGTCCTGCTCGCGCTGCAGCCGCTTCTGGGTCTGCTCATTGTCGTCGAGCTCGCGTTCGATCCGCTCGCCGGCACGCTGGAAGACGTTGACGATGCCCCAGAGCAGGTCCTCGAGATCAGGCTCGATCCGGGTGTCGACCAGGCAGGAAGCGAGCGCATCGAACATTTCGACGATTGCGCCGCCTGCCATGCGATCGTCGGGCAAGGGACGGTGATCCGGCTCGTCCTCGAAAGGACGATGGCCGTAGAGCTGCATTTCCTGGAGCAGATAGGCGGTCGAGCCGGGTTCCGGATCATCCTGCTCGTCGCGGTGGTTGGTGAAGTCCGCCATGATATGCCTTTCGCTTGGCAGCCGCGCCTCTCGCGGCCTTCGCAAGCGCTGGAAAGCGACGGACGGCTCGGGATCGCACCATGGGCCTCTCAAGGCCCGGGCCGGAGCATCAGCGGAGGATGGCAGACGCGCGGCTATTTTGCCTCGCGATGCAAAGGGCCGTAAGGCCCGGCGGAAAATAGCCGCGCGGTAGCCATTGCGATTGCGGGTCCTCCGACGCCCATGCGCGCTCTTTCGAAGGCCGTGGCGTGGCCCCGGGGTGATGGCCACGGCGTACGGCGGCACCACTCCCGGGATGCCCCCACCTTCCCGGCCTCAATCCCGCACGAGGACGTCGGTCGCATCGACCGCGCCGAGCTGGCGTCTGATATTCCTTGCCAGCCGATCGCGGCCAAGCCGCCGCAGATCGTCGTTGAAGTCGCCCAGTTCGGGCTCGAGCGGGATTACTTCGATCCCGCAAGGAACTGCCCTCGCCTTCAGGGTCGCGAGGGCGGCAGCGCCCGCCGGATCGGCATCGCGGGCGGCATAGAGCCGCTCCAGGCCCGCCGGGAACTCGATGGCAGCGAGATGCGCGGCGGAAAGTCCTGCGATCATCGGCATCCCGGGCATCACCTGACGGACTGACAAGATGGTCTCGATACCTTCGCCGGCCGTCATCACCCGGCTCGCCCGGCCGAAGCGCACGCCGTGGCCGAGGAGGTGCCCCATCGCGCGGCGGGGATAGGCGACCTGGGCCTTTTCGTGCGACCGCGGGTCGAGCCAGGTGCGATGCACGCCGGTGATCGTGCCATCGAGATCGGTGACGGCCGCGATCATCGCCGGCCATGCTGTCCGTGTGTCGGGCATGTCATCGGCGGAGGGGCGATAATAGCAGCGCGGATGAAACCGGAGCGCCGCGCAATCCGCGAGCCCATGGATCCCCCGGCCGTGCAGGTAACTCGCCGCGATCGAAGCCGGGAGTGGCAAGGAAGCGCTCCACAACCGGCGCGCCGCCTCGGGCGTTCCGGACGGTGCGCGCGAGCGTGATGGTCCGGGCGACGACTCCATCGTCGGCGGATCAGGCAGGCTAAGAAAACGGCGGGCCTCTTCCAGCGTTTCTCTTAGCGACCGGTGGGCGCAGCTTGCGGCAATGATGTCGAGCAGATCGCCATGATCCCCACTTTGGGCATCGGTCCATTTTCCGGCCTGGCCATGCCCGTCTGGCGAGGCGACCAGCCGGACATAGAGACTTCGTCCGGGCGTATTGTGGACATCGCCGACGAGCCAGTATCGGCCCTCGCGATGGCCTTTCGAGAGATAGCGGCGACAAACCGCTTCGGCGTTGTCGGCGAGCGCTTGCGCAATAGCGGTGGCGGGACTGGTCATTGGGGGCTCCTCAAGCGGCCTTGCGCCTCGACCCGCTCGATCGGAAACCGTTCGAGATGATCGAGTGCATCAGCGCCGGCAGCCCCTGTCGGCACATGGGGATCTTTCACGAGATGATTTCCGCGATCAAGCCCATCAGGTGAGGCGCTAAAGCACGAGCCGCCAGGGCCCGGTTCGCCGCTCGCGCTTGGGGGCGCTGAAGGCCCGCTCGGCAATACTATATCGAACGACGGGGCGGCCAGGCCGCCCCGTCTCACGGTCACTCCGCAGCAATAGCGAATTCGCGATCCTCACCGGCATCGCGACTTGCCTCGCCCGTCTTGAGGGCAGGGAGCGCATCCTCACCAGCCGCGCTCTCGGACGCCGCCGGAGCAGTCGCCTCGATGCGCGGCGTACGCAGCGGCTCGGGCACCCAGCCCGCCTCTTCAAGCAACCGCTCGGCCTCCCGCGCCATGTCGGCCTTCTTCAAATGGCCGATCATGCCGGCGAATTGCTCGCCGCGCGCTTCGGTCACATCGGCGAGGATGCGGGGCTTGGTGACGTTGCGGAAGTAATTGTCGACCGTGGGCCTCCAGCCGATCGCCACCATGTCGAGGCCGACCGCCCTTGCCAGCACATCGCTGTGTGCGATGCGCCCCGCGATCGAATGCGTCGAAACCCGGCCATTGTCATATTTGGGCACGACCTCGGCCTGGGCGTTGAGCGTCTGCGAGGCGCAATGGGCGAACAGATTGGCCTGCTCGGCGGTGTCGAGCGCGATGAGCGCAGCCCAGAGTTCCTTGTCGGAGCTGGGCAGCCGCTCCTTCCAATAGTCGTGACGCTCGTCGATCGCGCGGGCGGCGACGCAGTCGCCGAGTCCTGGAGGAGACCCGACGAACGTCACATCGCGTGCCGCCACCTGCAGGCAGGATTCGTGGCTCGCAAAGTAGAAGGAGCCGAGAACCATCGCATGGAGGACCGCGACGAACGCGGTCGAGGGGTCGCGCGCGATCGCATCCTGAAGCGCGACGGTTCGCCAGATGGTGAGCTCGGCGACAAGGCGATCGGGAAGCGGCTTGAGCTGGGCTTCCTCCTCTTCGTCGCCGCCCGCCCCCGGCTCCGGTGACGCGCCGGTAACGGACACCGCCTGACCCGAGCGAACCTCGCCGGTCTCCGGGTCAAAGCCCGCATCATGGTCCGGCGCGGTCGCGGCTTGCGGCTCATCCTCGGAGCGGACGAAACCGCGCTCGATGCGGAGCGACCCGTCCAACTCGACGGACACGAACACGCCTGCCCGCGCCATGTCCGCCGGATCGTAGATGCCCGGCCGATCCACCAGTGCCCCGATCTCGCGCTCGATCGTATCGAGCCGAACGAGCACCTCCTCGGGAACCGTGGGTTCGTCGGCCCATTGCTCCTCGAGACCATCGGCCTCTTGCTGGAGCGCGGCGAGAAGCGTTTCCTCCTCGGGCGTCGGCTCGACCGGCGTTCCCTTGAGCTCGCGCAATCCGGCGCTGGCATTCCAGGGCAGGTCGACCGCTGTTGCGACCCATTTCCAGCCTTCAGCGCGTATCGCCTCGCCTTCGGCTTGAAGCTTCTCGCCGACAAGGCGATCGAGGATCGCCGGATCGGTCAGCCACCCGCCGTCATCGTCCTCGAACAGGTCGCGCATGACGCCGCCGCCGGCTGCGAGATAGGTTTCGAGCCCGACAAGACGGACACGCCGGTCGGCGACCCGGATCGTATTCTCGGTGAGCTTCTGGCGGATATGGCTGGCGGACTTGTTCCAGCCATGCGCGAGCAATTCCCAGACCTGCTCCTGCCGGGCATGGTCGTCGGTCACGGAAAAGGCCATGAGCTGATCGAGCGTCATGCCGTCCTGCGCATAGACCTCGTGGAGCGCCGGCGAGACAGAGGCGAGCCTGAGGCGCTGGCGTACGACAGCGGGGGTGGTCATGAAATGTGCGGCGATCGCCTCGGCGCCCTGCCCCTCATCTTCCATGGTCTTCATCGCGCGGAACTGGTCGAGCGGGTGGAGCGGCTCACGCCAGATATTCTCGGCATAGCTGTCCTCGGCCGCCGAGATGCCGGCATCGGCCGACCGCACGACACACGGGACGGGCGCAGTGGAGGAGAGCCGTTTCTGTTTCACGAGCAATTCGAGCGCGCGGTAGCGCC
>NZ_JASATQ010000092.1:0-15383 GCF_038440415.1 Sphingomonas sp. OTU376
CCCCACCCCCCCGCGCCCCCCCCCCCCCCCCCCGGGGAAGCGAAGAAGGTTTGGATCCGACCCAGCCCTGTTGACCGCGCCCCTAAGCTTGTGGCAGGCGGCGCATGGCTCGCGGGTATAGCACAATGGTAGTGCAGCAGCCTTCCAAGCTGAATACACGGGTTCGATTCCCGTTACCCGCTCCAAGCCTCTCAAGCGCATGACCACCGACACCGCTCCCCCGCTCGCACTGTACGTGCACTGGCCGTTCTGCGTGTCGAAATGCCCCTATTGCGACTTCAACAGCCATGTCCGCGAGAGCGTCGACCAGACGCTGTGGCGCAGCGCGATGCTTGCCGACCTGGCGCATGAGGCCGAGGCGCTGCCGGGACGGCGGCTGGGCTCGATCTTCTTCGGCGGCGGCACCCCGTCGCTGATGCCGCCCGAGACGGTCGCCGCGGTGATCGAGGCGGCGGAACGGCATTGGGGCTTCGAGCCGGGCATCGAGATCACGCTGGAAGCCAATCCGTCTTCGGTGGAAGCCGCGCGCTTCGCCGACATCGCCTCGGCCGGGGTTAACCGGGTGTCGCTGGGGCTGCAGGCGCTCGACGATGCGGACCTGCGCTTCCTCGGGCGGGCGCATGGCGTGGACGAGGGGCTGGCGGCGCTGGAGACCGCGCAGCAGGCGTTCGCGCGCGTGAGCTTCGACCTGATCTATGCCCGGCCCGGCCAGACGCTCGCCGGCTGGGAAGCCGAGCTGCGCCGGGCGCTGGCATATGGCACCGAGCATCTCTCGCTCTACCAGCTGACCATCGAGCCGGGCACGCGCTTCGCCACGCTGTTCGAGAAAGGCGAGCTTGCCGCCTATGATCCGGACGAGGCCGCCGACCTGTTCGACGCGACGCGCGCGATCACCGCCGCCGCCGGGCTGCCGGCCTATGAGATATCCAACCATGCCCGGCCGGGTGCGGAGAGCCGGCACAACCTGACCTATTGGCGCTATGGCGACTATGCCGGCGTCGGCCCCGGCGCGCATGGCCGGCGGAACGGTGTCGCGACGCTGCGGCGCAAGAAGCCCGAGAACTGGCTCGCGGCCATCGAGCGCAACGGGCATGGCATCGAGCGCGAGGACCCGCTTGATCCGCAGGATCGCGGGGTGGAGGCGCTGCTGATGGGGCTGCGGCTGGCCGAAGGCGTGGACCTGTCGCGCATCCCGGACGCGCCGCTGGATGCGAAGGCGCTGGCGGGGATGGAAGCGCAGGGGCTGGTCCGGCGGGAAGGCACGCGGCTGGTAGTGACCGATGCCGGGATGCCGGTGCTCGAGGCGATTCTTCGCGAGCTGGTGGTTACGTAGGAACGCCTGACCCTGCACCCAAGCTGTTCCCCGGCGAAGGCCGGGGTCCAGCATCGGCACGGTTGGTCAGGCGGTCGAACCCCTCGAACGACATTGCAACTGGGCCCCGGCCTGCGCCGGGGAACCCAAGGATATTCCTATCCCGCAAGGGAGGGGATTGGGACGTCTAGTTCCCGAATCCCGTCGGTGCCGGCGAGATCGTCACCGTCGTCCCCGCCTTCACTTCCTGGACCTCGAGCGCGCGCTCGGCGATGCCGTCGCGGCCGAAGCGGAAGGCACCGTCGAGGCCGCCAAAGCCGTCGGGTGCGACCAGGCGGCGTTCGGGGAAGATGTCTCCCGGGCGCCATTCGCGGGCGATGCGCACGGTGAGCAGCACCGCGTCATAGCCGAGCGTCGAGAGCCGGTACGGCGCTGCGCCGAAGCGGGTGCGGTATTTGGTGGCATAGGTGCGGTAGTAATTGTCGGGCACGCTGGCGAACCAGGCGCCGTTGAGCACCGCATTCGTGCCGATCGCCGAATCGGTGTTCCACAGCTCGGTGCCGAGGATGCGCGCGGTCTTGCCGCCCGCCGACTTGCGGATCAGCGGCGCCGCCGTCACCCCGCTCGCGCCCGAGCCGGCGATCAGGATCGCCTGATAGGGCGAGCGCGACAGCTTGGTGATCGCGGTCGTCATCGAGCCGGGGCGACCGTCATAGGTCTCCATCGCCAGCACCTTGCCGCCCTGGTCCTCCACGGCGCGCAGGAAGTTGGTCGCGGCGCGCTCGCCATAGACGCCCGAAGTCATCAGGCCGACGAAATTGGTGATCCCCTGCCCCTTGGCGTAATCGACCACGCGCTCGATCGACTGCGCCGGCGAATAGCCGAGCAGATAGGTGCCGCCGCCGGCGACCGACGTATCGTTCGAGAAGCTGAGCACCGGCACGCGCGCGGCGCGGGCAATCGGAGCGACTTCACGCGCTTCCTCGGCGAGCAGCGGACCGAGGATCAGCTTGTTGCCATCGGCGATCGCCTGGCGCGCGGCATTGGCGGCACCGCCGGCGGTGTCGTAGGTGGTGATGCGCAGCACGTCCGACCTGGTGTCGAGGATGGCGAGCTGCGTCGCATTGGCCAGCGACTTGCCGACGCCGGCGTTGGGGCCGGTCATCGGCACCAGCAGCGCGACGCGGTGGCGCTCGACGTCCTGGGGCAGGCCCGGCGAGATCGGCCGAGTCGAGGGACGCTCGCGCGGCGCCTCGGTCGTGGGCGCGGGGCGGGTTTCGGGGATTACACGAGGTCCGCTGGCGCAGGCCGCGAGGAGCGCAGCGAGCCCCAAAGCGGCCCAGCGGAGGATGCCCCGTTGCGGTGTTAGGGTCGCGTCTGCCATTTACTCTCCCCGATGAACGCTCTTCTTACGCCCGGCCTCTATATCGTCGCCACGCCGATCGGCAATCTCGGCGACCTCTCCCCGCGCGCTTCGGAAATACTCCTGAACGCCGATCTGGTTGCCGTTGAGGACAGCCGTGTGACAGCGGGACTGTTTCGGCACCTTGGCCAGAAGGGGAAAATGCTCCCCTATCATGACCATAATGCCGATGCGGTGCGCCCCGGGCTGGTGGCGCGGATGGCGACCGAGGCGATCGCCCTGGTCTCCGACGCGGGCACGCCGCTGATCTCCGATCCCGGCTTCAAGCTGGTGCGCGACGCGCGCGAGGCGGGCCACACGGTAACGACGATTCCCGGGCCCTGCGCGGCGATCGCGGCGCTGACCCTGGCGGGGCTGCCGACCGATCGCTTCCTGTTCCTGGGGTTCCTGCCCTCGAAGCAGCAGGCGCGCGCCGAATCGATCGCCGAGATCGCGGGGGTGCGTGCCACCCTGGTGCTCTACGAATCGGGGCCGCGGCTCTCCGCCTGCCTGGCCGCGCTGGCCGAGGGCCTGGGCGACCGCGAAGCGGCGGTGGCGCGCGAGATCACCAAGAAGTTCGAGGAATGCGTGACCGGCTCGCTCACCCAGCTGGCCGAGCGCTATGCCGAGGCACCGCCCAAGGGCGAGATCGTGGTGGTGGTCGCCCCGCCGGGCGCCCCAGCCCCGGCTACGGCCGATGACGCTGACGCCGCGCTGGCCGAGGCGCTGACCCGGCTGCCGGCGAGCAAGGCGGCGGGCGAAGTCGCGAAGAAGCTGGGGCTCGATCGCAAGGCGCTCTACGCGCGGGCGATGGAGATGAAGGGATAGCGAATCGACTCCCCGGCGCGGGCCGGGGAAGCGGTCAGGGCGCGCGAGCGCGAAGCCCTCAGGCGAATTCCTGCTCGAGCATGCGCAGTTCGTCCGCGCCGGTAAGCTCGGCAAGGCGCCTGAGATAGGTCTCGGCAAGCTGGCGACGGCGAAGGGCCGCGGCCTCGGTCATCGCCCGCTTGGCGGCGGCGAGTTCCTGAGCGGCGCGACGCCGATAATAGCGTTCGTTCGATTCCATCAGATGCGACCCCCCGGAAGCACCGATAAACCCGGTTCGGTGCGACTCGGTCTGGCTATGGTAACCAAAGTTATCCACAGCTGCGAGTCGTGAGGGGCCGCAGGACAACGGATCGCCGCGCTGCGGAAACGCGTGGCCGCGAAGGCGAGCGCCGGGCGGCCTGGTGGCTATGGCTCAAGGGCTGGAAAATCCTCGATTCGCGGGTCCGCACCCCGGCCGGCGAAGTCGACCTGATTGTGCGGCGCGGCAACCTTGTCGCCTTTGTCGAGGTCAAGACCCGCGCCACCGCCGCCGACCTGGATTTCGCGATCGACGAGCGCCGGCTCGCCAGGGTCGCGGCCGCGGCCGAGTATCTGATGCCCCGCTATGCCGGTCCGGGGGACGACATCCGGGTCGACGTAATCCTCATTGCTCCGCGCACCCTGCCTCGCCATATCGAAAACGCCTGGATGGGGTGACTTATCCAGATAAGTCACCTAAAGCGTTTTCACCAAGGAGGCCCAATGTCGCTCAACGTCGCCGTGCAGATGGACCCGCTCGACGCGATCAACATCGCCGGAGATTCGACGTTCGCGCTGATGCTCTCGGCGCAGGCGCGCGGGCACAAGCTGTTCCACTATGCCGCCGAGGACCTGAACTATTCGGCCGGACGCGTCTGGGCGAAGGCGCATCCGGTGACGGTGCAGCGGGTGGCGGGCAATCATTTCGAGTTCGGCGAGCCGGTGCAGCTCGACCTGGGCGAGGAAGCCGATGTGGTGCTGATGCGCCAGGATCCGCCCTTCGATCTGGGCTATATCACCGCGACGCATCTGCTCGAGCGGATCTCGGACAAGACGCTGGTGGTCAATGACCCGGCCAGTGTGCGCAACGCGCCGGAGAAGATCTTCGTCCTCGACTATCCGCAGTTCATGCCGCCGACGCTGGTGACGCGCAGCCTGGAGGAAGCGCGCGCCTTTCTCGCGGTGCATGGCGAGATCGTCATCAAGCCGCTGCACGGCAATGGCGGCAAGGCGATCTTCAAGGTGGGCAGCGACGGCGCCAACCTCTCCTCGCTGATCGAAGTGTTCAACACCGCCTATCGCGAGCCGCACATGGTGCAGGCGTTCCTTCCCTCGGTGGCGGCGGGCGACAAGCGCATCGTGCTGGTCGATGGCGACGTGGCCGGCGCGATCAACCGCATCCCCGGCGAGGGCGAGATCCGCTCGAACCTGGCGGTGGGCGGAAGTGCCGCGAAGACCGAACTGACGGCGCGCGAGGAAGAGATCTGCGCGGTGCTAGGGCCGGAGCTGAAGAAGCGCGGCCTGTTGTTCGTGGGCATCGACGTGATCGGCGGCGAGTGGCTGACCGAGATCAACGTCACCTCCCCCACCGGCATCGTCGCGATCGACAAGTTCAACGGCAGCGATACCGGCGCGGTGATCTGGCAGGCGATCGAACGCCGCGTGGCGGAGCGCCGCTGACGCGATGATCGACTGGCTCGATTGGGGGTATCTGGGCGTTTTCCTGCTGATGGTGCTGGAAAACGTCATTCCCCCCGTCCCTTCCGAACTGATCATGAGCGTTGCCGGCATCGCCGCCGGCCAGGGCAAGATGGACTTCGCGCTGCTGGTGCTCACCGGCACGGCGGGCTGCGCCATCGGCAACCTGTTCTGGTGGGAGATCGGGCGGCGCTTCGGCTACAAGCGGCTCGAGCCGCTGGTGCGCCGCTGGGGCCGCTGGCTGACGCTGGAATGGGAAGACATCGAGAAGCTGCGCCACTTCTTCGATCGCTGGGGCGGGATCACCGTGCTGGTGTTCCGCTTCATGCCGATCGGGCGCACGGTGATCTCCATCCCGGCCGGGCTGATGCACATGCCGCTCGGCCGCTTCCTGGTCTACACGACGATCGGCAGCGCGATCTGGAACACGATCCTGGTCGGCGTGGGCTATTGGCTGGGCACCAATTTCGAGACGGTCGACCATTGGATCGCCCCGGTCTCGATCGCGGCGATCGCGGCGGTGGCGGTGCTCTATCTGTGGCGGGTGTTCACCTGGAAGCCGCGAGGCTGAGCCGATCGAGCTCCGCGGCGATCAGCGCGGCATAGATTTCCATCTGCGGGACCAGCGCGGCGAGGCCGCTGCGCGAGGCCGGATCGATGGCGCAGAGCGTACCGAAGAAACTGCCGTCGGCGCGCACGATCGGCCAGGAGATATAGCTTTTCAGGCCATAGAGCGCCGGCGTGTGATGCGTGCGCCAGGCGGGGTCGGCATCGACATCGTTGATGAAGACACCCTGGCCGCTGTCGCGGATCTCATCGCAGATCGTCGTCTTGACCACCAGCTCGTCGCCGGGATTGAGGCCGAATTCGATCTTGTCGAGCACCTGGCAGGCAATCCAGCGGTCCGACGTCACCCGCGCCACCGCTGCGAAGCCCATGCCCGTGCACTCGCACAGCTCGGCGAGGATCGCCTCGACTTCGGGGATGCGCTGGATATCGGCGATATCGGCGAGATAGGGATCGGTCATTACGCCATCGTAGCAGGTTACGGCGCGGCTGTACCTGATGGAGATCAGGCGCGGGGGTGCGCGTTTCGGTACACATCCAGCAGGTGCGCGGCATCGACCGCGATGTAGATCTGCGTCGAGCTCAGGCTGGCATGGCCGAGCAGCTCCTGCAGCGCGCGCAGATCGGCGCCGCGGCCGAGCAGGTGCGTCGCGAAGCTGTGGCGCAGCGCATGCGGCGTGGTGCGGTCCGACAGGCCGAGCGCGGTGCGGGCCGCCCGGACCGACTTGCGGATCACCCCCGGCGGCATCGGCCCGCCCTTGGCCCCGCGGAACAGCGGCGCGTCGCGCGATACGCCATAGGGGCATTGCCTCGCATACACCTCGATCGCGTCGCGGACCTGGGGGAGCAGCGGCACGATCCGCGTCTTGTCGCGCTTGCCAGTGACCGCCATCGTCGCGCCGAGCGGGAGGACCGCGCCGGTGAGGCCCACGGCCTCACCGATGCGCAGGCCGGCGCCATAGAGGAGCAGCAGCACCGCCCAGTCGCGCGCGGCGAGCCAGGGTTCGCGCGCTTCCTCGGATACGGTTTCGGCCAGTGCGACCGCTTCGTGCGGGGCGATCGGGCGAGGCACGCCCTTCTTGACGCGCGGCCCCTTGAGGCGCGGCAGATCGGCATCCTCTCCGACAGCGAATTTGAGGAAGCCACGCACGGCGGACAGCTCGCGGGCGGCGGACGCATTGGTGAGCCCGTCCTCGCGGCGATGCGCGAGATAGGCGCGCAGATCGGCGGCGCTCGCCTTGCCGAGCGCTTCGCGGGTGACCGGGCCACCCCAATGCTTCTGGAGAAAGGCGACCAGCCGCTCGGCCGTGGCGCCGTAAGCCCGCACCGTATGCGCCGAGCGCCGCCGGTCGCGGGCGAGATGCTGCGCGTAGAGGAGCGGGAGGGCGGGTTCGGTCACGGGGGGAGCATACATCTCCCTCTCCCCTTGTGGGAGAGGGAGGGAGCCGACGCAGTCGGCGGAAGGGTGAGGGGGAGTGAGACTCAAGCCCCCTCATCCTTCCCACTCGCTGCGCGAGCGGGCCCGTTCCTTCTCCCACAAGGGGAGAAGGAGTTAGAAAGTCAGCCGATCTTCTGGCCGGTCTTGGCCCAGTCGGCCATGAACGACGCGATGCCGGCGTCGGTCAGCGGGTGCTTGACCAGCTGGCGGATCACCGCCGGCGGGGCGGTCATCACGTCGGCACCGATCTTGGCGGCCTCGAGCACATGGATCGGGTTGCGAACCGACGCGACCAGGATCTCGGTGTCGAAGGCGTAATTGTCGTAAATGGTGCGGATGTCGGCGATCAGGTCCATGCCCGGATAGCCGATATCGTCATGCCGGCCGACGAAAGGCGAGATGAAGGTTGCGCCGGCCTTGGCCGCGAGCAGCGCCTGGTTGGCCGAGAAGCAGAGCGTGACGTTGACCATCGTGCCGTCGCTGGTGAGCGCCTTGCACGCCTTGAGGCCGTCGATGGTCAGCGGCACCTTGACCGCGACATTGTCGGCGACCTTACGGACGATCTCCGCCTCGCGCATCATGCCCTCGAAATCCAGCGCGACGACTTCCGCCGAGACCGGCATGCCCGGCACGATCTCGCAGATCTCCTTGACGACTTCGAGGAAGTCGCGGCCGGCCTTGTGGATCAGCGAGGGATTGGTGGTGACGCCGTCGAGCAGGCCCGTATCGGCCAGGTCGCGGATGTCTGCGGTATCGGCAGTGTCGGCGAAGAACTTCATGAGCAATCCTTGTCAGTCGTGCGTGAGCATGAGCTTTGCGCGACCGCCCTTAAGCCGATTCACCGTGACGCGATAGGTGCCCGGACGCATCCGGTAGGTGAGGATCTTGTGGATCGTCGAGCAGCGCGGGCCCCGGCGCTCCGACGTCATGCGCAACGGCCGCCTGCCGGTCGCCGGGAAGGCATCGATCCAGCCTTCGCGATCGATCGCGATACCGACCAGCCCCGCCTTGCGGATGGTGATTCGCGTCTCCAGCGTGCCGCTCCGCACGGGAAGCGTCACCGCATGCCGCGTGTCGAGCCCCTTGCCGTCGCGGGTCCAGCCTGCGAGCGGACGCGGAAGCCGGGTATCGAGCGCAGTACAGCGGCCCTGGATCGCCGCGGCCAGGGCGAGTGCCGTGAGAATCATTGTCATCCCCCTTGCTGATCGGCGGGATGTTCCATGAATGTTCCACCGCCAGCAACAAAAGCTTGCACCGAAATGAAGACGATGCGTTTAGGCGCGATGCGCTTGCTTCTTGCCTTACTCCCGTTGTTCGCCGCCACGCCCGTGCTCGCGCAGCGGACCGACGACCAGCTGTGGCTGCAGGCAAGCGGGATCGTGCGGGTGGGCGAGCATGAGGAAGCGACGGTCGAGAGCATCGTCCGCTTCGGCGATCGCGCCAAAGGGCTGGCACACACCGAGATCGGCGGCCTGTTCGCCTGGAAGATCGGCAAGGTCGAGCTCGGAATCGGCTATCGCCATGTCGAGGATTTCAACGACGGCCGGGTGCTGCCGAACGAGGAACGCACCCGCCAGCACATCATCATCCCGCTCGGCGCCGGCTTCGCCACCCGCATCCGCGTGGAACAGCGTTTCAACAGTTCCGGACCCGGCATCGGCCACCGCGTGCGCGGGCAATTGCGCTTCAACACACCGCTGACCCGCGGCGGGCTGGGCCTGTTCGCGACGCAGGAGACCTATCTCAACTTCAACGACACGCGCTGGGGCCAGCGCCGCGGGATCGAGCGCGTGCGCCACACCATCGGCATCGGCGTGCCGATCGGTCGCCAGCTGCGGCTGGAGACGGGCTATCTCAACCAGTATCGCTTCGGCCGCAACGGCGCGCGCGACCAGATGGACCACGCCATCACCTTCGGGATGACGCTGCGGCCCTAGTCGCCCTGCCCCCAAATTGTTCCCCGGCGAAAGCCGGAACCCAGGGTAACAGGGCGGGACGGCAAGACTTCTACTCGCCCGCGACCAGCATCGCCTTCACCTTGGCGCCCGGCAGGCCGGAGACGTAGAGCCGGTAGAGGCCCGGCTTGAGATCGAATCGGACGATCTTGCGGATCGTCGAGCATTCGGGGCCATGGCCATGCTTCACCGAAGTGAGCGCCGCGCCGCCCTCGGTGCCCGGCAGCACGTCGATCCAGCCACCCTGGTCGAGCGCGACGCCATAGACGCCGGCGGTCTCGACCTTGAACCCGATCATCGCCGCCTTGCCCGGCTTGGTGCCGGCCGGCAGCCCCTTGAGCGCCGCCGCGTCGATCGTATCGAGCTCGACGGCCTTGCCGGGGACGAATTCGTCGCCCGGTTTCACCCAGCCGAGCAGCGCGGTGGGCAGGCTGGCATCGGTCGCCTTGCACGCCGTGGTCTGGGCGGCAGGCGCGGGCGCGGTCTGGAGCAGCAGCAGGACAGCGGCGAGCAACATCGGAAATCCTTCCAACCAAATTTGTCCGTCATTCCCGCGAAGGCGGGAATCCAGGATCACGAACCCTGTCGCCCCTGGCTCTGGATCCCCGCCTGCGTGGGATGACGAAAAGAGGAACGAGCAAGAACGCGATACGGGGATTCCGTTTCGCGCGCAAAACCCCATATGAGGGACCGCATGTCGCGCGCCCGCGTTCTCGTCCTCCATCCCGCGCTTGGCCCCCTCGACTATCGCGTGCCTGCCGGCATGCAGGTCGCGCCGGGGTCGATCGTCGTCGTGCCGATCGGACCCCGCCAATATGCCGGCGTGGTCTGGGAAGCCGAGCGGCTGCCGACCGAGGAGATCGGCGACAACCGGCTGCGCAACATCATGGCCGTGGCCGACGCGCCGCCGATCCCCGCGCCGGTGCGCCGGCTCGTCGAGTGGACCGCGGACTATTATCTGAGCCCGCCCTCGGCCGTGCTGGCGATGGCGCTGCGCACCTCCGCAGCCTTCGAAAGCGCGCCGACGATCACCGAATATCGCGCGACGGGCGAGATCCCGGACCGGCTGACCCCGCAGAGGGCGCAGGCGCTGGAGCGGATCGGCGAGCGCCAG
The DNA here is from genome assembly GCF_038440415.1 of Sphingomonas sp. OTU376. NCBI lineage: Bacteria > Pseudomonadati > Pseudomonadota > Alphaproteobacteria > Sphingomonadales > Sphingomonadaceae > Sphingomonas > Sphingomonas sp. OTU376. The sequence continues at coordinate 10,333 of NZ_JASATQ010000092.1, forward strand.
GGGCTGGTCAAGGAATTGGCGCTGGTCGCCGATGTGTCCGACGCGGTAATCCGGGGCCTTGTGAAGGTCGGAGCGATCGAGTCAGTCGTCGTGGACACCGACACGCCCTATCCGATGCCGGACCCGAGCTTCGCGCCGCCCGAGCTCAACCCGCTCCAGGCCGATGCCGCATCGATCCTGCGCCAGGCGGTGGGTGCGGAGAGCTTCCAGCCGTTCCTGCTCGACGGGGTGACCGGATCGGGCAAGACCGAAGTCTATTTCGAAGCGGTCGCCGCCGCGATCGCTTCGGGCAAGCAGACGCTGGTGCTGCTGCCCGAAATCGCGCTGACCGAGCCGTTCCTTACCCGCTTCGAGAAGCGCTTCGGCTGCGATCCGGTCGCCTGGCATTCGGGCCTGCGCACCTCGCAGCGCCGCCGCGCCTGGCGAGCGATCGCGAGCGGCGAGGCGATGGTGACGGTGGGCGCGCGCTCGGCGCTGTTCCTGCCCTATCCGAACCTGGGCCTGATCGTGGTCGACGAAGCGCACGAGACCAGCTTCAAGCAGGAGGACGGGGTCCATTACCACGCGCGCGACGTGGCGGTAATGCGCGGCCGGTTCGAGGAATGCCCGGTGATCCTCGCCTCCGCCACCCCGGCGATCGAGACGCGGCACCAGGTCGAGCTCGGCCGCTATGAGGAATTGAAGCTGCCCGGCCGCTACGGGCTGGCGGAGATGCCCGAGATCGTCCCCATCGACCTGATCCAGGAACCGCCCGAACGCGGCCGCTGGATCGCACCGCCGCTGGTCAAGGCGATCGACGAGACGCTGGCCAAAGGCGAGCAGTCGCTGCTGTTCCTCAACCGGCGCGGCTATGCGCCGCTGACCTTGTGCCGGCATTGCGGCCACCGCTTCCAATGCCCGAACTGCACGGCGTGGATGGTCGAGCACCGGCTGCTGCGGCGCCTGTCCTGCCATCACTGCGGCCACACCATCCCCGCACCCGAGATCTGCCCGGAGTGCAAGAGCGAGGACACGCTCGTCGCCTGCGGCCCAGGTGTCGAGCGGATCGCCGACGAAGTGGCGGCGCTGTGGCCGGAGGCGCGCACCGCGATCGTCACCTCGGACACGCTGTGGTCGCCGGCCAAGGCCGCCGAGTTCGTTGCCCGTATGGAGCATGGCGCGATCGACATCGTCGTCGGCACCCAGCTGGTCACCAAGGGCTATCACTTCCCCAACCTCACCCTGGTCGGCGTGATCGACGCCGATCTGGGCCTCGACGGCGGTGACCTGCGCGCCTCCGAACGCACCTTCCAGCAGATCATGCAGGTGGCCGGCCGCGCCGGGCGCGGCGAGAAGCCGGGCACCGTCTATATCCAGACCCACGCACCCGACGCGCCGGTGATGCAGGCTTTGGTATCGGGGGATGCCGAGAGCTTCTATGCGGCGGAGACCGAAGCGCGGCGAGACGCCGATGCCCCGCCCTTCGGCCGCTACGCCGCGATCATCGTCAGCTCCGAGGATCGCGCGGCCGCCGAGGAGACCGCCCGGATGATCGGCCGTACGGCGCCCGAGATCGGCGAGGACATGCACGTCTATGGCCCCGCTCCCGCCCCGCTGGCGATGCTGCGCGGGCGCCACCGCTACCGGCTGCTGGTCCATGCCCGGCGCAGCTTCGACGTGCAGCAGGTGCTGCGCGACTGGCTGGGCAGCCTGGCCTGGAGCCAGAAGGTGCGCGTGGCGGTGGATGTGGATCCCTATAGTTTCGTCTGAATCGGTCGGTTTTCCGCTATCGGGCGCCTGCCCCGCCGGTTAGCATCGCGATGGAATCGGGGGGATTTCCATCATGTTGCGTGTACTTCTCGCGCTAGTGCTGCTTGCCATGCCCGCGGTCGCGCGAGCCGACTGGTATGAGGCGAGCACACCGCATTTCGTCGTTTATGCCGAGGGCAATCCCGACAGGCTGGAGGCCTTCGCCACGCGACTGGAACGGCTGGATCGCGCGATCCGGCTGATGGTGGGCCAGAAGGATACGGAGATCGCCCGGGCCAGCCGCGTCACCGTGTTCATGGTCGATGACGTGGCGACGGTGGAGAAACTCTCCCGGTCCGGGCTCGCCGGCTTCTTCAGCGCCCGGGCCAGCGGATCCTTCGCGGTCGTCACCCAGGAACGCGCCGGAAGCGGCGACCTGGCGCTCAAGCCGATGCAGGTGCTGCTCCATGAATATGGGCACCATCTGATGTGGAGCCTCGATCCGGACACGGCCTATCTAGGGTGGCTGATCGAGGGCTTTGCCGAGTTCAACGCCACTGCCCGTTTCGGCAAGGACGGATCGGTGACGCTCGGCGAGCCTCCGCTCTATCGCGGCATCGCGATCCTGGGCGAGACCATGCCGATCGAGAAGCTGCTCACCGCCGACGCCAGGTCGCTGAGCGAGGAGGAGATGAGCGCTTTCTACGGGCGCGCCTGGCTGCTCACCCATTATCTGCGGATCGGCGCGCAGCAGCGCAGCACCCAGCTCGGCGCCTATATCGCCGCACTCAAGAGCGGCAAGCCGTCGCTCGAGGCGGCCAGGGCTGCGTTCGGCGACCTGAAGCGGCTCGATGGTGAGCTGGACGTCTACAAGAAACGGCACCTGCCGATCTCGACCATCCCGGGTGATCGGCTGGCGATCGGTCCGGTGGCTGTGCGCAAGCTTCCCGCCGGCGCCTCCGCGATCATGGACGTGCGGATCCGTTCCCGGGTGGCCGTGACTGCCGCGAACGCTGCCGACATCTATGCCGATGCCCGGCGCGCCGCCGCGCCCTGGCCCAACGATGCCGATGCGCAGCTGGTGCTGGCCGGCGCCGCGCTCGACGCAAGCGACTATGCCGGCGCCGTGGCCGCGGCGGACAGGGCGCTGGCGGCCGACCCGAAGCTGCTGCGCGCGCTGACTTTCAAGGCGACCGCGCGAATGGTCGCTGCCCGCAAGGCCAGCGACGCCCGCCCGGAAACCTGGAACGGCGTGCGCAGCCTTCTGTCCTCCGCCAATCGCCTCGATCCGCGCGATCCGCTCCCGCTCTGGCTCTATTACCGCAGCTTCGCCGAACAGGGCGCCGCGCCGCCGGAGATCGCGAAGGACGGACTCGCGACGGCCTTCCAGCTCGCACCCTATGACAAGGGCCTGCGCTTCGACACCGCTGCGATGTACCTTCAGGAGCGCAATGGCAAAGCGGCGCGGACCTTGCTCGCCCCCCTCGCCTATGACCCGCATGGCCGCGCTACGGCGAAGATCGCCACTGCCCTGATCGCGAAGATCGATGCGGGCGACATCGAGGGTGCAATCGAGACGCTGGAGAAACCGGCGGACGAAAAGAGCGGGAAATGACGGCCGGCAATTGGGCGAACGCCGCCTGAGGAAGACCGGCACGAACGACGGATCGTGCCGCCTTGCCGAGCCGCCAAGTCATTCCTAAGCTTCCGAGTTGTTGGGGGACAAGATCATGTTCAAACGCCTGTTCATCACTGCCACGCTTCTGCTGGCACCATCGCTCGCGCATGCCGATTGGTATGAGGCGAGCTCGAAGCATTTCGTCGTCTATTCGGAAGAAAACCCGGAGAAGCTCAAAGCCTATACCGAGAAGCTGGAGCGATTCGACCAGACGCTTCGCTTTCTGACCGGCACGCCGGACAAGCCGCTGAGCCCGATGATGCGGGTGCACGTGTTCGTCGTCGCCAATGTCGGCGAGATCCAGCGCCTGTACGGCGGCAGCGGTCCGGCCGGCTTCTTCGATGCGCGTGCCACCGGGCCGGTGGCATTCGTGCCGAGGGACGATGGCGGCAATTCGCTGAACGCGCAGACGATCCTGCAGCACGAATATGGCCACAGCTTCATGTTCTCGAGCTGGCCGAGCGTGGTCTTCCCGAAATGGTTCGTCGAGGGCTTCGCCGAGTTCGTCGGCACCGCCTTCTACCGCGGGGGTGACGATACGCTGGTGATCGGCAAGGCGCCCGAATATCGCGCCTATGGCATCAGCCGCACTGCGCAGATGCCGGCCGAGCGGCTGCTCCAGCTCGATCCCAAGGACAAGGAGATGGACACCCAGACGCTCTATGGGCGCGGCTGGCTGCTCACCCATTATTCCGTCCTCGGCGGCCATGCCAAGGAACTGGGCGCCTATATCCAGGCGCTCAACGAGGGCAAGTCGGTGGAGGAGGCGAACAAGGCGTTCGGCAGCCTGGGCCAGCTCGACGCCAAGCTCAACGCCTATGGCGCACGCGGCGCGCTGCCGACCATCGCGGTGCCGGCCGGCAAGGTCCAGGTGGGCGAAGTCACGATGCGCAGGCTGAGCGCGGGCGAGGCCGCGACGATGAAGGCGCGGATCTATTCCACCCGCGGCGTCAACGAGGAGCGCGCCAAGATGGTGGTCGAATGGGCACGCCAGGCGGCGGCCCCCTATGCCAACGACCCGGGCGCGCAGAACGAACTGGCCGAAGCCGAGTTCGACGCGAAGAATTATGTCGCGGCGGAAGCAGCAGCGGATCGCGCGCTCGCGGCCGATCCGAACTCGATCCACGCGCTGCTCTACAAGGGCATGGCCCAGCAGGCGATCGCCAAGGACGCCAAGGTGACCGATGCGGCCCGCTGGAAGGCGATCCGCAGCTGGTTCATCAAGGCCAACAAGCTCGACCCCACCTATCCGCAGCCGCTGGTGCTCTTCTACCAGAGCTACGAGGCGGCAGGGCAGCCGGTGCCCAAGATGGCGCAGGACGGGCTGGTCGGCGCCTATACCTATGCGCCGTTCGACGACGGGCTGCGCTTCGAGGTGGGCAAGGTGCTGCTCGAGCAGGGCAACATCCCCGGCGCCAAGATCGCGTTCGAGAAGATCGCCTATGGCCCGCACCAGAGCGGCGAGAATGTCTCCCTGAAGGTGCTGGAAGCGCTCGACAAGGACGGCAAGGAGGCCGCGCTCAAGGTGATCGCGGATGCCGAGGCCAAGGCCAAGAAGGCCGAGGAAGACGCCAAGAACAAGAAGAAGGCGGGATGATACCCGCGGTGGGGGGGGGGGGGGGGGGGGGGCCCCCCCCCCCCCCCC
>NZ_JASATQ010000093.1:0-14236 GCF_038440415.1 Sphingomonas sp. OTU376
GCCCTCGGCGCGACGGTGTGGAGAGAAGAAAAGGCCGGGCATCGAGCCCGACCTTTTCTAACCCACCCCTAGCCCCTCCCTTGCAGGGAGGGGAAACAGGAAGGGAGTTCGACACCCACACCCGCAGGGAACGCTACGGCATCCCGAGGATTGTTGCGCGCGGTAATCATATCGTGGAAACGTATCCAGCGGCGGGACATAGTTTCGCGTTTCCCGCATATTTCTTGTGTTGCGCCTGCACAGGCCGCTGCCCAAGAGAATTTCCGCATAGAACCGCGCCCCGAGTCGGCGCCTTGATCCGGGTTGAACACTTGCACCGAATCACTGCTGGCGGATCCCGCCTTCCTGCCTTTGCCCTGCTTTCCGCCACGCTGATTCTCGCCTCGTGCGGGAGCGGCAGCCAGTCCGCGCAGAAGAAGGGCGCGGGCGGGCCGCCCCAGGTCGGCTTCGTGGTGGTGCAGCCCGGCGAAGTGCCGGTCGTCGCCGAGCTTACCGGCCGGGTGAACCCCTATCAGGTCTCCGAGGTGCGGCCGCAGGTGGCGGGCATCATCCTCAAGCGCCTGTTCAAGGAAGGCACGATCGTCCGCCAGGGCGAGACGCTCTACCAGATCGATCCGCGCCTCTATGCCGCCAGCGTGGCCGAGGCTTCGGCCAGCCTGCAGAATGCCCGCGCCAATGCCGAGGCGGCGCGGACCAAGGCCGATCGCTACAAGCCGCTGGCCGAGGCCGAGGCGGTCTCGAAGCAGGATTATACCGACGCGCTGGCCGCGTCGCGCCAGGCGAGCGCGCAGATCGCCCAGAGCGGCGCCCAGCTGCAGACCGCGAAGATCAACCTGCACTTCACCCGGGTGCCGGCGCCGATCACCGGCCGCATCGGCCGCTCGCTGTTCACCGAAGGCGCGCTGGTCACCAGCAACCAGGCCGATCCGCTGGCGGTGATCCAGCGGCTCGACCCGATCTTCGTCGACATCCAGCAATCGAGCACCGAGCTGCTCGCGCTGCGCCGCTCGCTCCAGCAGCAGGGCGTGATGCCCGGCAGCGCCAGCGTGCGCGTGAAGCTGGAGGACGGCAGCGAATATGGCCGCACCGGCACTGTCGAATTCTCCGAAGTGATGGTCGACCAGAATACCGGCACGGTCACGCTGCGCGCCCGCTTCGACAATCCCGAGGGCATATTGCTGCCCGGCATGTTCGTCCGCGCGGTGTTCACCCAGGCGGTCGATACCCGCGCCTATCTGGTGCCGCAGCAGGCGGTGTCGCGCGACGCCAAGGGCAGCGCCCAGCTCTGGGTGGTCGGCGCCGACAACAAGGCGGTGCGCCGCGACGTGACCGCCGATCGCACCCAGGGCGCCTTCTGGGTCATCACCAAGGGGCTCAACCCCGGCGACAAGGTGATCACCCAGGGCATCGCCAACCTGAAGCCCAATGCCGATATCCGCCCGGTCCCGGCCGACACGCCGCAGAAGATCGAGACGCCCCGCAAGGGCCAGGCCACCGGCGCCTCCAAGTCGAAGGGCGGCTAAGCCACTATGTCCCGCGTATTCATCGATCGCCCGATCTTCGCCTGGGTGATCGCGATCATCACCATGCTGATGGGCCTGGGCGCGGTCTTCTCGCTGCCGATCGCACAATATCCGGACATCGCGCCGCCCCAGGTCAATATCCGCGCCACCTATCCGGGCGCGTCGGCCGAGACGGTGCAGAATTCGGTGACGCAGATCATCGAGCAGAACCTGACCGGCATCGACGGGCTGCTCTATTTCAGCTCGTCCTCGACCTCGCGCGGGCAGGTGACGATCAGCGCGACCTTCGACAAGGGCACCGACCCCGACATCGCCCAGGTGCAGGTGCAGAACCAGGTGCAGCAGGCGCTGTCCCGCCTGCCCAACCAGGTGCAGCAGCAGGGCGTGCGCGTCACCAAGTCGAACCCCGACACGCTGCTGCTCGTCGGCGTCTATGACGAGACCGACAAGCGCACCAATCGCGACGTTTCGGACTGGCTCTCGTCCAACCTGCAGGACACGCTTTCGCGCCTGCCGGGCGTGGGCGACGTCAACGTGTTCGGATCGCCCTATGCGATGCGGATCTGGCTCAACCCCTCGGCGCTGGCCAGCTACAGCCTGATGCCGAGCGATGTGGTGACCGCGATCACCAACCAGAATACCGAGATCGCGGCGGGCGAGATCGGCGGCCAGCCGATGCCGAGCAGCCAGATGCTCAACGCGACGGTGACCGCGCAATCGCGGCTGCAGACGCCCGAGCAGTTCGCCAAGATCATCCTCAAGACCCAGACCAACGGCGCGCATGTGCTGCTGAAGGACGTGGCGCGGATCGAGCTGGGCGCGGAGAACTACAACGCGGTCAGCCGGGTGAACGGCCATCCCGGCTCGGGCATCGCGATCAGCACCGCGCCGGGCGCCGACGCGCTCAAGACCGCCGAGCTGGTCAAGTCGACCGTGGCGGAAGCGGCGAAGGAGTTCCCCGAGGGCTTCAACTACGCCTATGCCAACGATACCACCGAGTTCATCAAGCTCTCGATCCACGAAGTGGTGATGACGCTGATCGAGGCGATCGTCCTGGTCGTCATCGTGATGTTCGTGTTCCTGCAGAGCTGGCGCGCGACGCTGGTGCCGATGATCGCGGTGCCGGTGGTGCTGCTCGGCACCTTCGCGGTGTTCTATGCGCTCGGCTATTCGATCAACACGCTGACCCTGTTCGGGCTGGTGCTGGTGATCGGCCTGCTCGTCGACGACGCGATCGTCGTGGTCGAGAATGTCGAGCGCCTGATGGAGGAGGATCCCGAACTCACCCCGCGCGAGGCGACGATCAAGTCGATGGACCAGATCCAGATCGCGCTGGTCGCCATTGCCCTCGTGCTGTCGGCGGTGTTCCTGCCGATGGCGTTCTTCGGCGGATCGACCGGCGTGATCTACCGCCAGTTCTCGGTGACGATCGTCTCGGCGATGATCCTGTCGGTGCTGGTCGCGCTGATCCTGAGCCCGGCGCTGACCGCCACGGTGCTCAAGCGCAAGAAGGACATGGCCGAGCCCGGCAGCGGCTGGCTGTCGCGCCGGGTGCCGTTCCTCGGCAACGCGTTCCGCACGGGCACCGAGAAGTTCAACCAGGGCTTCGAGTGGACGATCGAGCGCTACACGCGGACGATCGGCTACGTCGTCGATCGCAAGTGGATCTTCCTGCTGATCTACCTGCTGGTCTGCGCGGTGCTGGTGCTGATGTTCTACCGCCTGCCGACCGGCTTCCTGCCGACCGAGGACCAGGGCGCGGCGAGCGTCCAGTTCCGCCTGCCCGCGGGTGCGACGCAGAGCCGCACCCAGCAGGTGCAGCTGGCGATCGAGAAATATCTGCGCGAGCAGGAGGGCAAGAACGTCAAGACCACCTTCACCGTGACCGGTGGCGGCGGCGGCGGCGGCGCGAGCGGCCAGAATACCGGCCAGGGCTTCGTGAACTTCGTCCCCTGGGACGATCGCCCGGGCAAGGACAATGCGGCGGACGCGATCGTCCAGCGCGCGGCGGGCGCCTTCCGCAACTTCCGCGACGCGCAGGTCTTCGCGCTGGTGCCGCCGGCGATCCGCGGGCTCGGCCAGTCGAACGGCTTCACGCTCGAGCTGCAGAACAGCAGCGGCATGTCGCGCGAGGACTTCGTGGCGGCGCGCGACAAGCTGCTCGCGGCGGCCAATGCCGATCCGGACCTGCAGGCGGTACGCCTGTCGGACCTGCCCGACGTGTCGACGCTCAACATCCAGATCGACCAGGAGAAGCTGGCGGCGCTCGGGCTCACCCAGGCCGACGTCAACAACACGCTGTCGACCGCCTGGGGCGGGCGCTACGTCAACGACTTCATCGACCGCGGCCGCGTGAAGCGCGTCTATGTCCAGGGCGACGCGCCCTATCGCGCCGATCCGCAGAACCTGAGCGAGTGGTTCGTGCGCGGCAGCAACGGGCAGATGGCGCCCTTCTCCGCCTTCGCGACGATCGGCTGGGCGACCGCGCCGACCACCGTCTCGCGCTTCCAGGGCATCTCGTCCTTCGAGTTCCAGGGCCAGCCGGCACCGGGCAAGAGCTCGGGCGACGCGATGAACCGGATGGAGCAACTCGCCTCGCAGATCCCGGGGACCAGCGTCGCCTGGGCCGGCCTCTCCTACCAGGAGCGGCTGGCGGGCGGGCAGGCGCCGCTGCTGTACGGCGTGTCGCTGCTGATCGTGTTCCTGTGCCTGGCGGCGCTCTACGAGAGCTGGTCGATCCCGGTCGCCGCGATGCTCGTGGTGCCGCTCGGCCTGATCGGCGCGGTGTTCGCGGTGAGCCTGCGGGGCCTGCAGAACGACGTGTACCTGCAGATCGGCCTGCTCACGACGATGGGCCTGGCGGTGAAGAACGCGATCCTGATGATCGAGTTCGCCGAGCGCGCCGAGAAGGAAGGCAAGCGCGTGATCGAGGCGGCGCTGGAGGCGGCACGCATCCGCTTCCGCCCGATCGTGATGACCAGCCTGGCCTTCATGTTCGGCGTGCTGCCGCTGGCGATCTCGACCGGCGCCGGCGCCAATAGCCGCATCGCGATCGGCACCGCGGTGATCGGCGGCATGCTGACCGCGCTGGTGCTGGCGATCTTCTACATCCCGCTGTTCTTCGTGCTCGTCCGCCGCGGCGTGCGCGATTCGCTCAAGGCCGTGCGCGGGCGAATGGGCCGCAACAAGCCGGAGGCGCAGGCATGAAGCGCATCGTCCTCACCCTGATGCTGGGCAGCGCGCTGGCCGGCTGCTCGATGGACCCCAAGCTCGAGACCCCGGCCGCGCCGGTGCCGCCAGGCTGGCCGGTGGGCGACGCCTATCTGAAGGCCAACGAGGCCGCGCTGCCGACGGTGACCTACCAGGAGATCTTCCGCGATCCGCGCCTGCAGAAGCTGATCGAGACGGCGCTGGCCAATAATCGCGACCTGCGCATCGCCGCGGCCAACATCACCGCCGCCCGCGCGCAGTACCGCATCCAGCGCGCCGACCGGATCCCGGGTCTAGACGCGGGGGCCGGCGCCACCGTCTCCAAGGCCGATGGCAGCGATCGCCAGACCAGCTTCACCGGCAGCGTGAGCATCCCGGCATTCGAGCTGGACCTGTTCGGCCGCGTCGCCTCGCTCACCCGCGCAGAGCAGAATCGCTGGTTCGCGACCGAAGCGGCGGCGCGCGCCACGCGGCTGACCCTGATCGGCGACATCGCCTCCGCCTGGCTCAATCACGCGGCGGACGCGAGCCTGCTCAAGATCGCGCAGGACACGGCGGCAAATGCCGAGCGCTCGGTCAAGCTCACCGACATGCGGCTGAAGGGCGGCATCGCCCCGCGCACCGACCTGGCCCAGGCCCAGCAGACGCTGGCCAGCGCCCAGTCCGACGTCGCATCGCAGACCACCGCGCTGGCACAGGACGTCAACGCGCTGCGCCTGCTCGTCGGCGCCGAGATCGACCCCGCCCTGCTCTCCTCGGCGATCGAGGAAGCCGCGCCGACGGTGGCCGAGCTGCCCGCCGGCGTCGATTCGGGCGTGCTGCTCCGCCGCCCGGACGTGGTGCAGGCCGAGTACACGCTGCGCGCCGCCAATGCCGAGATCGGCGCCGCCCGCGCCGCTTTGTTCCCGCGCATCTCGCTCACCGGACTGCTCGGCCTTGCCAGCAACGCGCTGACCGGGCTGTTCTCAGGCGACGGCTTCCACTGGTCGGGCGGCGCGAGCGGCAGCTATTCGATCTTCAACGCCGGCGCCGGGCGCGCGGGCGTGCAGGCGAGCCAGGCGCAGCGTGACGTCGCGCTCGCCACCTATGAGAAGTCGATCCAGACCGCCTTCCGCGAAGTCGCCGATGCGCTGGCCCGGCGCGGTACGATCGCCGACCAGCTCAAGGCAGACACCGCGAACCTGACGGCGGCGCAGGACAGCTATCGCCTGTCCGAAGCGCGCTATCGCGGCGGCATCGACAATTTCCTGGCGAACCTGGTCGCGCAGCGTTCCTATTACACCGCGCAGCGCGGGCTGGTGAACACGCGGCTGGTCGAGGCGACCAACCTGGTGACGCTGTATCGCACGCTGGGCGGGGATTCGCTGCTGACGGTGACGGCGAACGGGCCGGAGGCGGCTGCGCCTGCGCCAGTATCCGCGCCGGCCCCTTAAAGCACCCTGTAATCGTCATCCCCGCGAAGGCGGGGACGACGATGGTATTTCGGAAGTGGCTTAGAACCACGGGCGATTCGGCGGCGAATCCCGGCCCCAAGCTTTCGCCGGGCAACAGGCCCACCAGCCAACCACCGATGCCCTAGCGGAAATTCGCCCGCGCTTTTCCGCCCCTCCCTTCCCCGCTATCGGTTGCGAAGAGAAACGGGAGTGGAAGCATGGCCTACGAGACGATCCTGACCGCGCGCGCCGGCGATGTGCTGGTGATCACGCTCAACCGGCCCGATCGCCTCAATGCCGCGCCGCCGGCGATGTTCGACGAGATCCGCGATGCGCTTGCCAACCTCGACGGCGCCCGTGCGGTGCTGCTCCAGGGCGCCGGCCGCGCCTTTTGCTCGGGTGCCGATGTGGCGAGCGGGGCACTGGCTTCGGCCGATCCCGGCAATGCCACCCATGCGGCGCTGACCGACCATTACAACCCGACGATCCTGGCGGTGACGCGTCTCGGCGTGCCGGTGGTGAGCGCGGTGCGCGGCGCGGCCGCCGGCATCGGCTGCAGCCTGGCGCTGGCCGCCGATTTCTGCGTGGCGAGCGACACCGGCTATTTCCTCCAGGCCTTCGTCAATATCGGCCTGGTCCCCGATGGCGGCGCCACCTGGCTGCTGCCCCGGCTGGTCGGCCGCGCCCGCGCCGCCGAGATGATGATGCTCGGCGAGAAGCTGCCGGCGGTGAAGGCACGCGAATGGGGACTGGTGCACAGCGTGGTCTCGGACGAGCAGCTGGAACATGAGGCGCTGGCGCTGGCCACCCGGCTGGCCGCGGGACCGACCCAGGCGCTGGGCATGATCCGCCGCGGGCTGGGCCAGGCGCTCGAGCTGACGCTGGAAGAGACGCTGGCGATGGAAGCCAATCACCAGCGCGCGGCGCGGGGGACGGCGGATTCGATGGAGGGCGGGCTGGCGTTCCTGCAGAAGCGGAAGGCGAATTTCACGGGGAAGTGAGGGCTCAGGCACTCCCCCTCTCTGCTCCCCTCCCTGAAAGGGAGGGGTCGGGGGTGGGTTGCGACCCCGGCGAAGGCCGGGGGCGCCCAACGAGACGGTATCGGAAAAAGAAAAGGCCGGGCATCGAGCCCGGCCTTTCCTAACCCACCCCTAACCCCTCCCTTGCAGGGAGGGGAATTAAGGGCCCCTAATGCGCCGCCCCCGGCCCCACCGCCCGCGTGGGACGCGGCGTCAGCCAGATGATCATCGCCGCCGCGACGAAGACGATCGCCGAGATCAGGAAGATGTGGCTGGTCGCCAGCGCAAAGGCTTCCTTGTCGACCAGCTGGGCGATCACGCTGCGCGCCTGATCGAGCGAGAAGCCCTGGGCGGCCAGCGCATCGACGGTGCCGTCGCTGTTGAGCTTCGAAGTGATCTCGCTGCGCGCGACCCGGGCGCTGTCGTCCCAGGCGGTGGTGGCGATCGAGGTGCCGATCGCACCCGCCATCGTGCGCAGGAAGCTCATCACGCCTGCCGCCGATGCCGTCTCCTCCGGCCGCACCGAACCCAGCGCGAGCGTGGTCAGCGGGATGAAGAAGAAGGGCATGCCGATGCCCTGGAGCATCTGCGGGAAGGCGAGGCTCCAAAAATCGGCCTGGCTGTTCCAGTGGACGCGGAGCAGCGAGGTGAAGCCGAGCCACAGGATGCCGAAGCAGACCAGTGCGCGCGGATCGGCCTTGGTGCTGAGCTTGGCGACGATCGGCGACATGATGACCGCCGCCACGCCGGTGAAGGCAGTGGCATAGCCGGCATAGGTCGCGGTGTAGCCCATGCTCGTCTGCAGCCATTGCGGGATGATCACCGCCGAGGCGAAGAAGGTCGCGAAGGCGAAGGACAAGGATGCCACCGCCACGGTGAAGCCGCGGTGCCGGAAGACGCGCAGATCGACGATCGGCTGGTCCTCCGTCCCTTCCCAGGCAAGGAACACCAGGAAGCCGATCAGCGCGGTGACGCCGAGCATCACGATGGTGGTGTCGTTGAACCAGTCATGCTCGCGGCCGAGATCGAGCATGATCTGCAGCGCGCCGATCCACAGCAGCATCAGCATCAGGCCGACGCGGTCGACACGCAGCTTGCTCGTCGGGGTCTCGACCTTCGACAGCAAGCGCATCGCACCGAAGGCGCAGAGCGCGGCGACGGGGATGTTGATGAAGAAGATCCAGTGCCACGACCAGCTGTCCGAGATGGTGCCGCCGAGGATCGGGCCGAGGATCGGCGCGACGACGGTGGTCATCGCCCAGACGCCCATTGCCTGGGCGCGCTGCTGGGGCGGGAAGATGCGCATCAGCAGCGTCTGGCTGAGCGGCATCAGCGGGCCGCCGCACAGGCCCTGGCCGATACGGCAGGCAACGAGCATGCCGAGCGTGGTCGACAGGCCGCACAGCACCGAGAAGACGCCGAAGCCGATCATGCCGAAGGTGAAGGTGCGCACCGTGCCGAAGCGGCCGGCGAGCCAGCCGGTGAGCGGCACGCAGACGGCCTCCGCCACCGCATAGGAAGTGATGATCCACGTCCCCTGGCTGCCCGAGATGCCCAGGCTGCCGGCGATGTGCGGCACGGAGACGTTGGCGATGGTGGTGTCGAGCACCACCATGAAATTGGTGAGCGCGAGCACCACGCCCGCCAGGATCAGCGACACGCCCTTCAGCGGTGCCATTTCCTCGGCCTTGCCGTTCATGGCCTGGGTCCTCAGTTCTTCGAGACGTCGATCTCGGCGTCCATGGAAAGGCCGACGCGCAGCGGGTGCTCGGCGAGCTCCTTCGGGTCGAGCTGGACGCGCACCGGCAGGCGCTGGACCACCTTGATCCAGTTGCCCGTGGCGTTCTGCGCCGGGATCAGCGCGAAAGACGAACCGGTGCCGCCCGACAGGCCGACGACCTTGCCGTGATATTCGACATTGCCGCCGTACAGGTCCGACTTGAGCGTGACCGGCTGGCCGACCTTGACGCGGGTCAGCTGGCCTTCCTTGAAGTTCGCATCGACATAGAGCTGGTTGATCGGAACGATCAGCATCAGCTGCGCGCCGGGGGCGACGCGCTGGCCGACCTGGACGGCGCGGCGCGTGACGACGCCATCGACCGGCGCGCGGATCACGGTGCGCGTCAGGTCGAGCCGGGCCTGATCGACCCTGGCCTGCGCCGCGAGCACTTCGGGTGCCGAATTGGCGGTGGTGCCGCTGATCAGCGCGTTGTTCGCGGCCAGCTCGCCCGTGGCGGCGCCGCGGGTCGAATTGGCCTGGGCTACCCCGGCGCGCGCCAGCTCCAGATTGGCCTTGGCCGAGGAGAAGGCGTTGGTCGCCGAGGTAAGCTCCTCACCCGACACCGCACCATTGGGGGCGAGGCGCTGGCGTCGGGCGAGGTCCACCCGCGCCTTCTCGTAATCCGCCTCGGCGGCGACGAGCTGGGCACGGGCTCGGGAAATATCGGCGCTGCGGGCCTGGACCTGCGCGGCGAGCGCCGCGCTGGTGGCCGAGGTCTGGCCGTACTGGCGGCGGGCCTTGGCGAGATCCGCCTCGGCCTGGGCGAGCGCGATCCGCGCGTCGCTGTCGTCGAGCTGGACGAGCACGTCGCCCTTCTTGACCACCTGGGTATCCGAGACGGCGACGCCGGCGACCTGGGCCGCGACCATCGGAGTCACGCTGGCGGTGTCGGCACCGACATAGGCGTTGTCGGTGCTGATGTAATGGCTGCCGACCAGCGCGTACCAGCCGCCATAGCCGACGCCCGCGACCAGCACCGCGCCGGCGATGCCGGTGAGCAGGCGCTTGCGCAGGCTCGGCTTGGCCGGAGCCTCCGGAGCCGCGGTTTCGGCGGCGGCGTTCGCGACATGGAGATTGGGTTCGGCGTCAGCCATGGGTCGAGTCCTTGGTGGCGGCGTTCGCTGCCGCGGTGTTGGTGGAAAAGCCGCCGCCCAGCGCGCGGACCAGCTGGACGTCGAGCGTGAACGCCCGGGCCTGGAGGTCGGCGACGATCTGGCGGTTCTGCAGCACGGCCTGTTCGGCGGTCAGCACGTCGAGGAAGGTGGAGAGTCCGCCCTCGTAGCGCTGGCGGGCGATCGAATAGGCGGCTTCGGAGTCGCTGAGCGCCTGACGGCTCTCGGAAAGGCGGGTGACAAGTGCGTTCTTGCTGGTCACCGCGTCGGCGACTTCGCGATAGGCCGTGGTGACGGTCGAGTCATAGGTCGCGACCGCTTCGTCATAGCCGGCGCGGGCACCCTTGTACTGGCCGGCGAGTGCGCCACCGCGGAAGATCGGCAGGCTGACGGCGGGGCCGACCGAGCCATAGGTC
The DNA here is from genome assembly GCF_038440415.1 of Sphingomonas sp. OTU376. Classification (NCBI taxonomy): domain Bacteria; kingdom Pseudomonadati; phylum Pseudomonadota; class Alphaproteobacteria; order Sphingomonadales; family Sphingomonadaceae; genus Sphingomonas; species Sphingomonas sp. OTU376. Next base: position 10,494 of record NZ_JASATQ010000093.1, read on the forward strand.
GATCCGGACTTGAACAGATTGTCGAGGCCGAAGGACTGGAAGCCGATCAGCGCGCTCAGATTGATCGAAGGGTAGAAATCGGCGCGGGCGACCTTGATGCGGCTGGCGGCGGCCTCGACCCGGGCGCGGGCGGCGGCGATGTCGGGCCGGCGGCCGATCAGGTCGGTGGTAACGCCCGCCGGAAGCCCGTGGCTCTCGGCCGGGCCGGCGGGGAGCGTGATGGCCAGGCCGCGGTCCGGGCCCTTGCCGAGCAGGGCGGCGATGCGGTTGCGGGTGAGGCCGATCGCCTCGTCGGTCGCGGCGAGATCGGCGCGGGCGGCGGGAACGGCGGCATCGGCCTGCTTGAGCTCGGCGCGGGTATCGAGGCCGTTGGTGACGCGGTCGCCGACCAGCTTCTGGGTCTGGGTGCGCAGCTCGAGCGCCTTGGCCTGGACGTCGCGCTGCGCGGCGAGGCGGGCGAGATCGGCATAGGCGCCGGCGATGTTGGTCGACAGGACGAGGCGCGACTGCTCGAGCTCGATCCGCGCGGCCTCGGCGTCCGAGGTGGCGGCGGCGAGCGAGGCGCGGTTCTTGCCCCACAGGTCGAGATCGAAGCTGAGGTTGGCGGCGACCTGGCCGCTGTCGTTCCAGCCCTTGGGCACGAAGGCGGCGGGGATGCCGTTGTTGTAGCTCTGCTTGCCCTCGGTCGCGCCGGCCTGGACGCCGACCGACGGGAGCAGCGCGGCACCGGCCTGCTGGGCATAGCCCTGGGCCGAGCGGAGGCGCGCGGCGGCGGCGGCGAGATCTGGCGAATCGGCGAGCCCCTCGGCGATCAGGCCGCTGAGCTGCGGGTCGCCATAGGCGCTCCACCAGTCATTGGCCGGCCAGTTGGCGGCATCGCTCTTGAGCGACTGGTCCGCGGCATAGGCGGTCGCGGCGCGCACTTCGGGGCGGGCACCGAGGTTCGGCACCGGCGCGCAGGCGGAAAGGAGCGCGGTCCCGGCAGTCGCGGTAAGCAGCAGCGGGCGGAGAAAGAATCGAGTCATGATTTAAATACCGTACTGTCTGGTACGGCGATGCAAATGGGTGCAGCGCAGCATCTTGTCAACCCAAAATCGTACCCTATAGTACGGTTATGACAAAAATTGTGGAGAAGGCGCCCGGCAAGCGTGAGGCACGCAAGGAGGAACGCCGCGAGGCGATCCTGGCGATCGCCAAGCGCGTATTCCTCGACCAGGGCTATTCAGGCGCGTCGATGTCGGCGATCTCGGCCGAGCTCGGCGGGTCCAAGGGCACGCTGTGGAGCTATTTCCCGTCCAAGGAAGAGCTGTTCGCCGCAGTGCTCGACGACGCGACCAAGGATTATCGCGCGCAACTCGCCGATGTGCTCAAGCCGGGCGAGGACGTGAGCGCGGCGGTGCGCCAGTTCTGCAAGGGCTTCATCGCCAAGGTCTCGTCACCCGACGGGCTGCGGCTGCACCGGCTGATCGCGTCGGAAGTCGCGCGCTTTCCCGAGATCGGCGACATCTTCTACCGCCGCGCGCCGCTGCCGACCCAGCAGATGCTCGCGGCGTTCTTCGAGCGGGTGATGGACGCAGGGCAGCTGCGCCGCGAGGATCCGCTGTTCGCCGCGCGGGTGCTCGCCTCGCTGTGCCTGGGCGTGCAGCAGCGGATGATCTGGGGCCAGGAACTCTCCGCGGCCGAGCGCGACCGCGAGGCCGGGCAGGTGGCCGACATCTTCCTGCGCGCCTTCGCGCCCGAATAAGCGACTAGAGCGGCACCCCGTCGAGCGCGACCGCCTCGACACCGATGCAGCGGAGCATCTTCTCCGCGACGATCATGCCCGGCGGGCCGTCCAGCTCGAGATCGAGCCGTACGGCCATGCCGTATTCGGTAACCCGCACTTCCATCTCGGGCGCGACCAGGTCGTGCTGTGCGGCCAGGCCGACCAGCCGGCACAGCAGGGCGGCGCTCGATTCGCCAACAATGTCGAGACGCATGGCTCAGGCGGCTTCGCGTACCGGCGCGAGCGGAGCGGCGGTGATCCGGGCACGAGCCAGCGCATCGCCCGCGCGGTGCGGCGCCAGCCCCTCGCGCCCGGCATGGGCGAGCACGGCGCCCAACCGCAGCCCGGTGGCATGGACGCGGCTCGCCACCTCGTCGACGCTCCAGCCGAGATATTCGCCGGCGACGCTGATGATCCCGCCGGCATTCACCACATAATCGGGCGCATAGAGGATGCCGCGATCGGCGAGCCGGTCGCCATCCTCGGGCGTGGCCAGCACATTGTTCGCGGCGCCGCAGACGATCCGGGCACGCAGCCGGGCAACGGCATCCCCGTCGATCACCCCGCCCAGCGCGCAGGGGGCGAAGATCTGGCAGCGGGCATCGAGGATGCTGTCACGGCCCATGATCTCCGCGTCGTAGCGACAGGCGGTCTCGGCGGCGACACCAGGGCGCGGCTCCGCGACGACCAGCCGGGCGCCCGCTTCATGGAGCATGCCGCACAGCGCCGAGCCGACATGGCCGAGCCCCTGCACCGCGACGCGCAGCCCCTTGAGCTCGCTGCCGAGCTGGCGGCGCGCGGCTTCCTCCATCGCCAGGAACACCCCGCGCGCGGTCCATGGCGAGGGATCGCCGCCCGGGCGGCCATCGCGCGGCGGCAGGCCGGCGACATGGCGCGTCTCGCCGCGCACCGCTTCCATGTCCGCGACGCTGGTGCCGACATCCTCGGCCGTGACGTAATTGCCGTCGAGCCGCGCGACTGCCCGACCGAAGGCCGCGAACAGCCTGCGCCGGTCGAAGTCGCCCTGGGGCAGGTTGAGCACCGCCTTGCCGCCGCCGAGCGGCAGATCAGCCATGGCATTCTTGTAGGTCATGCCCTCGGCCAGCCGCATCGCATCGCCGACCAAGGCGGCATGATCGCCATAACGCCACAGGCGGCACCCGCCCGCCGCCGGGCCGCGCCGGCTCGAATGGAGGACGATGACCCCGTCCAGCCCGCTCTCCTCGTCGCGCAGCACATGCACGCTCTCGGGCGGGGTGGCGGTTACTTGCGGCGCGTCGACCATGAAAGGGCTCCTGAAATCCTGAGATGACTCTTCCATGGATTTGCGGGAGAATGTGGCCTTCTTCGCATAGTCCAAGGCCATATGGGCAATATCTCACCCCATATCGGTTGAATGGAGAACAGATTTGCCCGCCAACCTCGACCCGTTCGAACGCAAGATCCTGCAGGTGCTCCAGGAAGACGCCTCGATGCCGACCGCCAAGCTGGGCGAAATGGTCGGGCTGTCGAGCTCGCCCTGCTGGCGCCGGGTGGACCGGATGGAGAAGGAAGGGATCATCACCAGGCGCGTGGCGCTGGTCGACCGGCAGAAGGTTGGGCTCAACGCCCACATCTTCGCGCAGATCAAGCTCAACGCGCATGGCCGAGCCAATCTTGACGAGTTCGCCGCGGCGATCCGCTCCTTCCCCGAAGTGCTCGAAGCCTATGTGCTGATGGGCGTGTTCGACTTCATGCTGCGCATCGTCGCCGCCGACATCGAGGCCTATGAGCGCTTCTTCTTCACCAAGCTTTCCAAGCTTCCGGGGGTGCAGGAAATCAATTCCACGGTGGCGCTGTCCCAGGTGAAGGCGACGACGGCGCTGCCGATTCCGTGATTCGAGATGCCCTCCCCGCTTATCTGCTCCCCGGGGGGGGGGGGGGGGGGGGGGGGGGGGGGGGGGGGGGGGGGCGGCCCCGGGGGGGGCGGGGGGGGGGG
>NZ_JASATQ010000094.1:0-14083 GCF_038440415.1 Sphingomonas sp. OTU376
GGCGGGCCCGGGGGGGGGGGGGGGGGGGGGGGGGGGGGGGGCCCCCCCCCCCCCCCCCCCCCCCGAACGGGTCAGGCGAAGATCGCCTCGAGATCGGAAGGCGCGATGCCTTCCTTGAGCTGGCGCAGCTCGACATAGATGCTGGCCTGCACCGCCACCATCAGCATGCTGTAGAGCGCATTCACCGCACCCCCGACCAGGGCGACCAGGAAGAGGTTACCCGTCGCGGTCATCGCGGCGTTGAGGAAGCTCACCGGGATGCTGAGCACCCAGATCAGGACGAGGACGATCAGCATCGTCAGGAAGATCCGCCAGCGCGAACCGCTGGTCAGCGCGGCGCTGCGGCTGAATGCCTCGAAGACGCCGATCTTCTCCTGGACATAGGCCGGGGTGACGACGCTCCAGACCAGCCAGAGGATGATGCCGGGCACGATCAGCAGCGCGAAGCCGACGATCAGGCCGATGCCCATGAGAATGCCGATGCCGATCATCGGCAGGATCAGGCTGATACCGACCGCCAGGCACGGGCCGAACTGCGGGGTTTCCCCCGACAGGCTCATCACCGTCGCGCGGGTGAGCGAGGCCTGGAGAATCGCATTGGCCACGACGCCGACCAGCATGGCGACCAGGATCGGCGTCCAATAGGCGGACGTGAAGAAATAGGAGCCGTCGACCAGATTGGCGTTCAGGCCGATATTGGTCGCCTGCCAGAAGCCCAGCAGGAATTGCGGAATGCCGGCCAGCACGAGCGCGAGCCCGCAGAACAGCACGATATTCGATCCGATCGTCTCGAACGCGCGCGATATGACCGCGCCGATCTCGAAACGCGCTTCACCAAATTCAGAGTCAGCCATGTTCCCCTCTTTCATCGAAGTGCTTCGACGCCGGAGAAAAGCTGACCAAAAACGGTTCTAAAGTCCAGTGTCGGCGGGCTTTCCTGCGACACAGGCTTCCGGTAGCACTACGAGCGTGGGGGATTCGGCGTGAGCGTACAGGGACCGGCTGCACAGTCCGTCGCCAGGGCGCATGAGGCGCTGCGGGCGCGATCCGATATCCAGTTCGAGATGGCGACGGCCAAGCCGCCCGAGATTCCGCCCTGGATGCGCTGGCTGGGGCGGCAGCTGGCCGAGGTTTCGCCCTATCTGGGCTGGATCCTGCTGGGCGTGCTGCTGCTCCTCCTCGCGATCTTCCTGTTCATGCTGTTCACCACCTTCGTGCGCGGCCGCGCCTCGCGCGATGCCCAGGCCGAGACAGCGCAGGACGCCGCGAGCTGGCGCCCGACCGAGACGGCGGCCCGCGCGCTGCTGGCAGAGGCCGAGGCACTGGCCGGGCGCGGCAACTATGCGGAAGCGGTCCATCTGCTGCTTCAGCGCAGCCTGGAGGATATCCAGCGGCACCGCCCGCGGCTGCTGCGCCCCGCCCTCACCAGCCGCGAGATCGCCGGATCGGACTGGATGCCCGAGATCGTTCGCCGGGCCTTTGCCGCGATGGCGGCGCCGGTCGAGCGCAGCCTGTTCGGCGGCCGCAGCCTGATACGCAGCGACTGGGAAGAGGCGCGCGCCGCCTATGGCGAGTTCGCGCTGCCAAAGGCCTGGAAATGAGCGCCGACACCACCGCCTCGCCCTTCACGATGCGCACCGTGCTGGTGCTGGTCGCGCTGGGCGTGGTCGGCTTCCTGTCGTTCCTGCTGATGACCGCCTATGGCGAGGACCTGCAGCCGAGCCAGCGCCCGGGCAACCACGCGCTCGCCACTTCGGCGATCGGCTTCTTCGGCGCGGCGGAGCTGGTGCGGCAGGTGCACGGATCGGCGCGCATGGTGCGGCGCGACGGCGATCTCGATACCTCCGACACGCTGGTGATCACGCTGGAGCCGACCACCGATCCGGAAACGGTCGAGAAGCTGATCAAGCGCCGCGCGAGCCAGCCGACGATCCTGGTCCTGCCGAAATGGCTGACCATGCCGCGGCGCGACAAGCCCGCCTGGGTGACGTCCTTCGGCACGATCCCGACCGGGACGGTCTCGCAACAGATCGCGAAGGTCACGAGCGCCAGCATCTCGGAAACCCCGAACGGCCTGCGCACCCTGAGCGGCGCAGGGCTGGAACCGGTGCTCGAGGACAGCGGCGGCAAGGCACTGGTCGTCACCATGAAGGATCAGCCGACGCTGATCGTCGCGGATCCCGACCTGCTCGACAATCAGGGTCTGAAGACCCTGGCCGGGGCGGCACGCGCGATGGAAGTGCTCGACTGGTTCGATGACGGCCAGCGCGGCATCGCCTTCGACCTCACCCTGCACGGCTTCTCCAGCAATCCGAACCTGCTCAAGCTCGCCTTCGAGGCGCCGTTCCTGCCGCTGACCCTGTGCCTGCTGGTCGCCGCGCTGCTCGCCGGCTGGCACGCGCTGCTGCGCTTCGGCCCGGCCTTGCCAGAGCTGCGCGGCGTCGCCTTCGGCAAGCGGGCGATCGCCGAGAACGGCGCGGCGCTGCTCCGCCTCGCGGGCCGCCGCCACCGCACCGGCGACCGCTATGCCGCGCTGATCCGTGACAGCGCCGCCGGCGCCACCGGCGCGCCGCCCAACCTGCCGCCCGAAGCGCTCGACCGCTATCTCGATCGGCTCGACAAGGACGGCGAGCCCTTCACCGCCATGGCCGAACGGGCGAGCCATGCCCAGGACACGCGCGCGCTGCTCGATGCCGCCCGCGCCCTCTATCAATGGAAAAGGACCGTCACGCGTGAACATTGAGGAAGTGAAGGCGCTGGGCGATGCGATCCGCGCCGAAGTGGGCAAGGCCGTGGTCGGGCTCGACGAGGCGGTCGAGCTGATGCTCGTCGCGCTGTTCGCCTCGGGCCATATCCTGCTCGAAGGCCCGCCGGGCACCGCCAAGACCTTCCTCGCCCAGTGCTTCGCCCGCGCGGCGGGGCTCGACTATGGCCGCATCCAGTTCACGCCGGACCTGCTGCCTGGCGACATCCTGGGCTCGAACCTGTTCAACTTCCAGACCAGCCAGTTCACGCTGACCCGCGGCCCGATCTTCACCGAGCTGCTGCTCGCCGACGAGATCAACCGCACCCCGCCCAAGACGCAGGCGGCGCTGCTCGAGGCGATGCAGGAGCGCACCGTCACGATCGACGGGATCGACCACAAGCTCTCCGACCGGTTCATGGTGGTCGCGACGCAAAACCCGATCGAGAGCCAGGGCGTCTATCCGCTGCCCGAGGCACAGCTCGATCGCTTCCTGTTCAAGTTCGAGGTCGGCTATCCCGACCTGGAGCAGGAGCGCAGGATCGTCGCCCAGCAAGGTGCACGTTTCGGCATGCCCAAGCCCGACGAATGGGGCGTGAGCCGGGTCGCCGATCACGCCACGATCAGCGCCGCAGCGGATGCGGTGGCCGGCGCGCGGCTTGCCGATGAAGTGGTCGACTATGTCGTCCGCCTCGTCCGCGCGACCCGCGCGACCGGCGACCTGCAGATCGGCGCCAGCCCACGCGCCGCCGCCACCCTGGCAGCCGCCGCCCGCGCCCATGCCGCGCTCGACGGGCGCGATTTCGTGCTGCCCGACGATGTGAAGAAGCTCGCCCCGGCGGCGCTGCGCCACCGCGTGATCCTCTCCCCCGCCGCCGAGATCGACGGGCGCACCGCCGATGCGATCATCGCCGGCCTGATCGAGCAGGTCGAGGCACCGCGTTGATCCGACCCAGCATCCGCTGCGTGCTGCTGATGGCCGCGGGGGCGCCGCTGGCGCTGCTCGTCGGCGTGTTCGCGCCGCAGTTCTGGTTTGCCGGGCTGGCCTGGGTGCCGATGATCCTCGCCTTCGCCGCGATCGACGCGGCGCTGGCACCGCGCGCACCGTTGCTGAGGACGAGCTGCCCGGGGTCGATCGAGATCGGCGCGCCGCTGATCGTCGAAATCACCGTGGCGGACCGGCCGATCGACGGGCTGGAGCTCGCCGTGGTGACCGGCCCGAAGCTCGCACCGCGCGCCGAAGGTCGCATCCGCCTGGGCAAGCACGAGAACCACGCCGCGATCGCCTTCCTCCCCGTGCGCCGCGGCACCGACAAGGTCGAGGCGCTGTGGAGCCGCTGGACCGGCCCGTTCGGCATGATCTGGCGCCAGCGCGTCGAGAAGCTCGACCGGACGGTGGTGATAACGCCCGATATCCGCCCGGTGCGCAACTCGGCGCACCTGCTGCTCCGCGATGCCCAGATGGGCGAGATGGCCCGCGTCGATCGCGGCGAAGGCAGCGAGTTCGAGGCGCTGGCCGAGTGGAAATCCGGCATGGAGCGTCGGACGATCGACTGGAACCACAGCGCCCGCCACCTCAAGCTGCTGGCGCGCGAGAACCGGATCGAGCGCAACAACCAGGTCGTCTTCGCGATCGATACCGGCCGAGTGATGTGCGAGCCGATCGACGGCCTGCCCCGCGTCGACCGCGCGATCACCGCCGCGTTGCTCGGCGCCTACGCCGCGCTCAAGCTCGGCGACCGGGTGGCGCTGTTCGGCTTCGACTCCCAACCCCGCGTCGCCTCGGGCGCAGTCTCAGGCACCCGCGCCTTCCCGCTGATGCAGCGCCTCGCCGGGCAGCTCGACTACAGCAGTGTCGAGACCAACTACACGCTCGCCCTTGCCACCCTGGCGGGCGACCTTACCCGGCGTTCGCTGGTGGTGATCTTCACCGAATTCACCGATCCCACCGGCGCCGAGCTGATGATCCGCGCCGCCACCAACCTGCTGCGCGGCCATCTCGTGCTGTTCGTGATCCTCGCCGATGACGAGTTGGAAGACCTGGCCGGTACCGAGCCGGTGGCGATCGACGATGTCTCGCGCGCGGTGATCGCCGCCTCGATGCTGCGCGAACGCCGGATCGTCGCCGCGCGGCTGCGCCATGCCGGCATACATGTGCTGGAGGCGAAGCACGACCAGGTCGGCGCCGCGCTGGTCCGCCAGTATCTCGATTTCAAGCGGAGGAACCTGCTGTGAGCAGCGCCGCATCGAGGCAGTTCGCCAGCGCGCGCTTCCGCGAGGAACGCACGGTCGACTGGCTGGAGCTGGAGCAGCGCATCCTGGAGATCGAGCGCGGCCGCGCCCGTACCTTGTCGGACGAGGACCTGCTCGAGCTGCCGGTGCTGTATCGCGCCGCCCTCTCCTCGCTTTCGGTCGCGCGCGAGACTTCGCTCGACGCCGATCTGGTCGCCTATCTGGAGGCGCTGTGCGCCCGCGCCTATTTCGTCCTCTACGGCGTCCAGCCACCACTCCGCCGGCGCATCGCCGCCTTCTTCCTCTCGGGCTGGCCGCTGGCGATGCGGTCGATCGCACGCGAAACGCTGATCGCGGTGCTGATGATGGCCCTGGGCGCGGTCGCCGCCTATTGCCTCGTCGCCAGCGATCCGAGCTGGTACCATTCGATCGTGCCCGAGGGGCTTGCCGGCGGCCGCGGCCCGCAATCGAGCGCGGCCGAGCTGCGCCAGGGCCTGTATGACGGCGGCGGCTCCGGCCTGCTCGGCGCCTTCGCCACCTATCTCTTCACGCACAACTCCCAGATCTCGCTGATGTGCTTCGCGCTCGGCTTCGCGTTCGGCGTGCCGACATTGCTGCTGCTCGTCTATAACGGCTGCATTCTCGGGGCATTCATGGCGGTGTTCGCGTCAAAGGGCCTTGCCCTGCCCCTCTCCGCCTGGCTGGCGATCCATGGCACCACCGAACTGTTCGCCATCGCCATCGCCGGTGCCGCCGGCATCCGCATCGGCATGGCCCTCGCCTTTCCCGGCAAGCTTTCGCGCACCGCCGCCACTGCCAAGGCCGGCCGTACCGCCGCCCTCGCCATGATCGGCGTGGTGCTGATGCTCGCCGTCGCCGGCGTGCTCGAAGGCGTCGGGCGCCAGGTCATCACTTCGGACGTGATCCGCGTCGCGATCGGCGGCACGGCATTGCTCGGCTGGCTCGCCTATTTCTACCTGATCCCCGTACGCGGCGAGGCGCTGGATGGCTGAGGTTCGCACGGCGTCCGGCAAGGGGCACGACCAGGACGGGAATCGCCGCACCTTCGTCACGCCCGAAGGGGTGGACCTGAAGCTCGACATCGCCACGGTGGGCGAGCGCATCGGCGCGTTCATGATGGACCTGGTGCTGATCGTGCTGACGCTGGTGCTGTTCACCATCGCGCTGCTGTTCATCCTTGCCGGCACCGGCGCCGTGCTTGCCCAGGCGCTGATCATGGTCTGGCTGCTCGGCTTCTTCGCGCTCCGGAACGGCTATTTCGCCGCGTTCGAGCTCGGCCCGCGCGCCGCTACCCCGGGCAAGCGGCTGATGAAGATGCGGGTGGTGTCGCGCGACGGCGCGCGGCTGCGCGGGCACCAGATCGTCGCCCGCAACGCGATGCGCGAGCTGGAGCTGTTCCTGCCACTCTCCTTCCTCGGCTATCAGAGCGCGCAGGGCATGGCGAGCTTCGCCACCGGCCTGTTCGGGCTGCTCTGGACCGGCATCTTCGCCTTCTTCCCCTTCTTCAACCGCGACCGGCTGCGCGTGGGCGACCTGATCGCCGGCACCTGGGTGGTCCGCATGCCACGCCGGACGCTGAGCAACAGCGTCGCAGCGCGCGTCGTGTCCGAGGAGGCGCGCTACAGCTTCAGCGACGCCCAGCTCAGCGTCTATGGCGAGTTCGAGCTGCAGAAGCTGGAGGAAGTGCTGCGGCGGAACGACGAATATTCGATGATCGTCGTCGCCCGCACGATCCGCGAGCGGCTGGGCATGGAAGACGATGGCGGCGGCGACCACGCCTTCCTCGAGGCCTATTACACCGCGCTGTGCCAGCGGCTGGAACGCGGCATGCTGTTCGGCAAGCGCAAGAAGGACAAGTATCAGCGGTAGGTGGGGAGCTCCCTTACCTCCGTCATGCTGAACTTGTTTCAGCATCCAAACCTCCCCAACCGAAGCCGTCGCCAGTGGAGGGTTGGACCCTGAAACAAGTTCAGGGTGACGAGCATTTGGGTGACTACATCAAACCGCGAACAGCTGCCCCAGATCCCGGAACGCCTTGAACTCCAGCGCATTGCCGGCGGGATCGAAGAAGAACATCGTCGCCTGCTCGCCCGGCTTGCCGACGAAGCGGACATACGGCTCGATCACGAACTCGGTCCCCGCCGCGCGCAGCCGCTCTGCCAGCGCCTCCCATTCCGCCCAGCCGAGCACCAGCCCGAAATGCGGCACCGGCACGGCATCGCCGTCCACCGCGTTCCGCGCCCTCACCCCGGCTCCTTCAGCCTTGTGGACGACGAGCTGGTGACCGCGGAAATCGAAGTCGATCCAGTGGCCCGGATCCTCGCGCCCCTGCGGGCAACCGAGCGTGCCGCCATAGAAGGCGCGCGCCGCCTCGATATCGTCGACTGGAATGGCAAGGTGGAAGAGCGGTGCGGTCATGTGCGCCAGCCTAGGCCGATGCGCGCGCCCGCGCTATGCTCGTCTCCGGGCTATTGGGGGACGGAAAATGGCGGAAAGCCGGATCGAGCGCCACTTCGCGCTGGCCGAGCGCGGCACCACGGTGCGCACCGAAGTGCTGGCGGGCGGGACGACCTTCCTCACCATGGCCTATATCATCGTGGTCAACCCCGCGATCCTCGGCGCGGCGGGCATGCCGGTGGCCGCGGTCGCCGCCGCGACCTGCCTTGCCGCCGGGCTTGCCAGCATCCTGATGGGGCTCACGGCCAATGTGCCGCTCGCACTGGCGCCGGGCATGGGGCTCAACGCCTATTTCGCCTTCACCGTGGTGCAGGGCATGGGGGTGCCCTGGCCGGTCGCGCTGGGTTGCGTGTTCCTGTCCGGCATTGCCTTCCTGCTGCTCACCTTTGCCGGCATCCGCCAGCTCATCATCGCCGCGATCCCGCCCCAGCTGTTCGCGGCGGTCGCGGGCGGCATCGGCCTGTTCATCGGCCTGATCGGCCTGAAGAACGCCGGGATCATCGTCACCAGCCCGGCGACTTCGGTGACGCTGGGCGACCTCCATGCCCCCGGCGCGGCGCTCGCATTGTTCGGGCTGGTCCTCACCGCCGGGCTGGCGGCGTGGAAGATACGCGGCGCGATCCTGATCGGCATCGCCGCCACCACGCTGGCCGGATGGGCAACCGGCCAGGTTTCCTTCAAGCCCGAACCCTATGACCTAACCGCGATCGGCCAGGTCGCCTTCCATCTCGACCTTGCCGGCGTGTTCGGCCTGTCGGGCAGCCATGGCCTGGGGCTGTTCGAGATCCTGTTCGTCTTCCTCTTCGTCGATCTTTTCGACAATGTCGGCACGCTGGTCGGCGTCACCCGCCGCGCCGGGCTGATCGACGAACAGGGGCGCATTCCGCGGCTCAACCGCATATTGTTCACCGATGCCGTGGCGAGCATCGCCGGCAGCCTCGCCGGCACCAGCACCGTCACTTCCTATGTCGAGAGCGCTGCCGGCGTGCAGGCGGGCGGACGCACGGGCCTCACCGCCGTGGTCACGGGCATCCTCTTCCTGCTCGCGATGTTCGTCGCCCCCTGGGCGCAGCTGGTGCCGCTGGCGGCGACCGCGCCTGCGCTGGTGCTGGTCGGCGGGCTGATGATGGCCCCGCTCGCGGACGTGGACTGGGACGATGCCGAAATCGCAATACCGGCCTTCCTCACCGTCGCGATGATCCCCTTCACCTTCTCGATCGCCAACGGGCTGGCCTTCGGGATCACAGCTTATGCGCTCATCCGCCTGATTAGAGGCAAGATTACTGCCGGAGACTGGCTGCTGCTGGTGCTTGCCGGGCTGTTCGTAATCCGCTTCGCCTGGCTGGCGGCCGGCTGACGCTACGTAGTGGAAACCGGTTTCCATGCAGCCGGTGCGGACCTATATCGGCGCACATGACGCTCGCCCTGTTCCGCATTGCCCCCAATGACAGCACCGCCACGGCGCTGCGCGACCTCGAAGCCGGCGAGCAGGCGCTGGGGGTGACGCTCGCCGCCCCGGTGGCCAAGGGTCACAAGGTCGCGGTCAAGCCGATCGCGGCGGGCGAACCCGTGCTCAAGTTCGGCTTCCCGATCGGCGTCGCCACCCGCGACATCGCGCCGGGCGAGCATGTCCACACGCATAATGTCTCGACCGCGCTCAAGGGCAGCGGCGACTATGCCTTCGCGCCCTCCACGCACGACGATTCCGGCTTCGAAGGCCCGGGCTTCCTGGGCTATCGCCGCGCCAATGGCCGGGTCGGCACGCGCAACGAGATCTGGGTGATCCCCACGGTCGGCTGTGTCGGACGGACCGCGCAGAAGATCGCGGAGCGCGCGGCGGTGCTGCACGCCGGCAAGATCGACGGCGTCCACGCGTTCCCGCATCCGTTCGGCTGCTCGCAGCTGGGCGACGACCTGCAGGGCACCCGCGCGATCCTGTCGGCGCTTGCCAACCATCCCAATGCCGGCGGCGTGCTGATCGTCGGGCTCGGCTGCGAGAACAACCAGATCAAGGGGATGCTGGAAGGCATCGACCACCCGAACCTGCGCACCCTCGGCGCCCAGATGGCAAGCGACGAGATCGAGGAAGGCCTGGCGCTGGTCGAGGAACTCGTCGCCGGTGCCCAGGCCGAGCGCACCCCCGCCCCGCTTTCCGAGCTGGTGCTCGGCGTGAAGTGCGGCGGCTCGGACGGTTTCTCGGGCCTCACCGCCAATCCGCTGGTCGGGCGCATGGCCGATGCGGTCACCGGCGCCGGCGGCACCGCGATCCTCACCGAGATCCCCGAGATCTTCGGCGCCGAGCAGCTGCTGATGGCCCGCGCCAGCGACGAAGCGGTATTCGACGGCATCGTCCACCTGGTCAACGACTTCAAAGACTATTTCGTCCGCAACGGCGAGCCGGTCTCCGAGAATCCCTCGCCCGGCAACATCGCCGGCGGCATCACCACGCTCGAGGAGAAGTCGCTGGGCGCAGTGCAGAAGGCGGGGCACGCCATTGTCACCGACGTGATCCCCTATGGCGGGCAGGTCCGCCGCAAGGGGCTGACTTTGCTCGAGGCACCGGGCAACGATGCAGTTTCCTCGACCGCGCTGGCCGCCGCGGGCGCGACCGCGATCCTGTTCACCACCGGCCGCGGCACGCCGCTGGGCTTCCCGGTGCCGACGATCAAGATCGCGTCGAACCATGATCTCGCCACCCGCAAGCCGGGCTGGATCGACTTCGACGCCGGCCAGGTGCTCGAAGACGGCATGGACAGCGCCGCCGACGCGCTGCTCGACACGATCGCCGCGATCGCATCGGGCAAGGAAACCGCCGCCGAGCGCAATGGCGAGCGCGAAATCGCAATCTGGAAGCGCGGCGTAACCCTCTGACCCCACAAGAAATGCCAACGAATTAGCCTCGGACCTTTCGGAACGGGTGAGTCATGACTGTGCGACCCGCGCATTTCTGTTAACCATATCATCCGCGACTCAGGGGGGATGACGTGGCGACTATTCTGGCTTCGATCGGCAACCTGGCGACGAGCGCGACCAAGGCCGCCGCCGCCCAGCCGATCAGCGCCGATGCGATCTACTGGCCGGCCTGGATCCTGGTCGGCGGCGTGCTGCTCGCGCTGCTGGCGGTGATCGGCATCCTCACCTCGCTCAAGTCCGCCTTGCTCGCCAAGCCGAAGAAGCGCGACGAGGAATTCACCCGGATGCTGGCCCGGCAGGTGTGGAAGCACACCGCGACGGTCACCGACATCTTCGCCCAGCGCCTGCGCCAGCCCCAGCGCGATGTGGTGACGCTGCGCGTGCTGCTCCGCCTGTTGCGCGAGGACATTGCCGGCCCGGTCAATTTCGTCGAGCAGATGCGCCCGCACGCCCCGGCGAGCTGGCCCGATTACGAGCTGTTCGCCGCCTTCAACAACTGGAGCGGGCAGATCGCGGCGATGGAATCGCAGCTCGCCGACATGCAGCAGATGCTGAGCTATCCGGCTGTCCGCGAGCCGGTCGACGCGCACCGCGACGCGATGCTCGTCCATTTCTACGCCACCGAGCAGGTCGCGATGGGCCAGACCGTCTCGACGCTCGGCAACCACGCCATCGCCGTGTGCGAGGCGGCAAAGAAAGTGCTGAAGAAAGAGCCCGGCGGTTTCAAGTTCGGCGGCGCCGGCCACGATCCTGACGAGGAGCACGACCATGGCTGCCCGGCCTGTGGCGGTGGCCCGCACAGCGCCTATGCCGGCGCCAATGCGCGCGATCTGCTGCCGCTGCCCGATCCGCCCGAGAAGCCGAAGAAGAAGGAAGAGCCCAAGCCGGCCGCCGCGCAGCTCTGCTACTGCGTGACGCCGCAGCCCTGCCATGTCTGCACGCCGGTGCCCTGCGCCTGCACGTGCAGCTGCAAATCGGCCCCCGCGACGGCGCATCACTAGGTCGTTTCGGCGGCGGCGAAACCTTGCTGCACTGCGATAAACCGGAGGTGCCCGGCATTGAAGCGTTAACCCTCGTCCCCTAGAGTCCCCCGGGGATTTTGGGGTGGGTTGATGACCGAGTTTCTCGTCTTCGCATATGCAATGCTGGCCATGTTCGTGATCCAGTCGATGGCGCGCAACCATCGCGAGCAGCGTGCCAATTCGCAGGTGGTGACGATGGTCGGCTGGGGCCTGTTCTCGCTCTCCTCGACGCTGGCGGTGCTGCTCGGTGCGGTTGCGCTGGCACTGGCGATGGGCGCCAACATTCCGCTTCCCCAGGGCTTCGAAGCGCCGCTATTCTGAGCGGCATGCCGCTATACGAATTTGCCGGGCGCCGCCCGCTTGTCGCCGAGGATGCCTGGGTCGCGCCGAGCGCGGACCTGATCGGCGACGTCCATCTCGCCACGCTCGCCTCGGTCTGGTTCGGCGCCGTGATCCGCGCCGACAACACTCCGATCCTGGTCGGCGCCCGTTCGAACATCCAGGACGGCGCGATGCTCCATTCCGATCCCGGCGCGCCCTGCACCGTGGGGGAAGATGTCACCGTCGGCCATCACGCGATCCTGCACGGCTGCACGATCGGCAGCCGCACGCTGATCGGCATGGGCGCGACCATCCTCAACCGCGCGGTGATCGGCGAGGACTGCCTGGTCGGCGCCGGCGCGCTGGTCACCGAGGGCAAGGAGTTCCCCGCAGGCCACCTGATCGTCGGCAGCCCCGCCAAGGCGATCCGCCCGCTCGACGACATGCAGAAGGCGATGCTCAAGGCCAGCGCCGCGCTCTACGCCGCCAAGCAGCGCGAATATGCCGCCGGATTGAAGCGGATCGACTGAGCCGCTTACCGACAACCGTCACATTGCCGGTCTAGCCCAAGCCCTGGATTCGGTTTCGGGAGGTGCGCGATGGGCTTGTTCGACTGGTTGAAGCGCTTCGCCAAGGCACCCGCCACCGCCGCGGCGGAACTCACCCCGCCCGCACCCGCGCCGGAGCCCGAGAGCGGCTGGCACACCGGCTGCGAGGGCGACACGCTCTGGGTGCTCGATCCCGACGGCAAGCGCCACACGCTGCCGCTGTCGCATCTCCACGCGGTTGCGATCGAGACCAGCGACACCGGCCCGCTGGGCGACGATTTCTGGTGGCTGTTCTACGGCCCGGACGAGGACGTCGCCTTCACCCTGCCCGGCGGCGCGAGCGGCGAAGGCGCGATGGCGGAGAAGATCGCCGCCCTGCCCGACTTCCATCACGACATGTATGCCGCCGCGATCCGCTCGACCGATGTCGATACCTTCGTCGTTTGGCAGCGGCCGTTCGACTAGTTGTCGAGCCGCTTGGTCACCTCATAGCCCGCCTTGTGCAGCGCCATCACCGCGGCCAGCGCCTGGTAATGGCTCTCCTGCCCCGGTTCGTAGAGCTGGCCGCTCTGCTGGCCGGCGGCTTTGATCGCGTCGCGGACGATGACGTAGATTTCGTTGGTGACCATGGCGCTCCCCGGAACATTGCGTGCCGTGGAAATGGGGAGGCTTCGGGCAGGCTTCAATGCGATTCGGTCCGAGTCGGCCCTATCGCTGCACTGCAGCATGCGCGCGCACCCCGCGCTTACGTAGCGTCGCCTGCACCGGGCTGGACGGCCATTCCGGTTTCGCTACAAAACTGATCCATGGCATTGCCTCCGCTCTTCGATCGCCTTCGGCTCCCGGTCATCGGCTCGCCGCTGTTCATCATCTCGGTACCCGAGTTGGTCATCGCCCAGTGCAAGGCGGGGATCGTCGGATCCTTCCCGGCGCTGAACGCCCGGCCGGACACCCGGCTCGACGAGTGGCTGCACCAGATCACCGAGGAACTCGCCGCCTGGGACCGCGACAATCCGGACACGCTGGCCGCGCCCTTCGCGGTCAACCAGATCGTCCACCGCTCCAACCCGCGGCTCGAGCATGACGTCGCCGCCTGCGCCAAGTGGAAGGTGCCGATCGTCATCACCTCGCTCGGCGCCCGGCCCGAACTGAACGACGCGGTGCACAGCTGGGGCGGCATCACCCTGCACGACGTGATCGACGATCGCTTCGCCCACAAGGCCGTGGAAAAGGGCGCGGACGGCCTGATCCTCGTCGCCACCGGCGCCGGCGGCCATGCCGGGCGCCTCAGCCCCTTCGCGCTGGTCCAGGAAGTGCGCGAGTGGTTCGACGGGCCGGTGATCCTGTCCGGCGCGATCGCCAATGGCCGCTCGGTGCTGGCCGCCCAGGCGATGGGCGCCGACCTCGCCTATATCGGCTCGCCCTTCATCGCCACCGACGAGGCCAATGCCCAGCCCGACTACAAGCAGGGCATCGTCGACGGCACCGCCGACGACATCGTCTATTCGAACCTCTTCACCGGCGTGCACGGCAACTACCTCAAGGCGTCGATCGTCAATGCCGGGCTCGATCCCGACAATCTGCCCGAGAGCGATCCGAGCGCGATGAACTTCGGCGGCGCCAAGGCCTGGAAGGACATCTGGGGCTCGGGCCAGGGCATCGGCGCGGTCCATGCGGTCGAGCCGGCGGCGGTGAAGATCGAGCGGATGAAGGCGGAATACGCCGCAGCCAAGGCGGCGCTCTGCGGCTAACCACGTTTTAGTGGCAGTTCCCGGCCTGGACGGTGAAACCCAGCTGTTCCCCGGCGAAGGCCGGGGCCCAGTTGC
>NZ_JASATQ010000095.1:0-13638 GCF_038440415.1 Sphingomonas sp. OTU376
GGGGGGGGGGTCTATTTTTTATCTTCCGGCCCCCCCGCCCCGCCGCGCCCCCGGGTTTTTCCGGCCCCCCCCCTAACCCCCCGGGCCCCCGGGTTTGGGCGGGGGAGCGGCCCTGCCGCGCTTGCAATGCAGGATTTCGTCTGCTGGCCGGCGCGGCCAGCCCCCTGGGCCGGCCGCTCCTTGGACCGGTTGGAAAAATAGGATCACGCCCGCGCAAGAAAGTTGCGAGGTGCACCGCGCTCCCGGGAAAACAGGGGAAATGGCGGGCCGCGAAACCCGCTCTTGGCCTGTACTTCGTGTACTTTCGCGAGTCGCCGCGCACGCGCTGTTGGAAGCACGGGCGGCGCAGCGCCCGCCCGTTACTTCTCCGCCCGGTCGACCAGCAGCTTGTCGATCTTGCGCCCGTCCATGTCGACGATCTCGAAACGCCAGCCCTGCTCGACAAAGCTCTCGCCCTCGGTCGGCAGGTGCTTGAGCACCGCCAGCGCCAGGCCGGCGACGGTGGCGTAGTCGCGGTCCTCGTCGAGATCGAGGCCGAGCTTCTCGGCCAGCAGGTCCGCCGGCATCTGGCCCGAGACCAGCAGCGAGCCGTCCTCGCGGGTCACGATATTGGGATTGTCGCCCGGCTCGACGTCCGATGCCAGCTCGCCGGCGATCGCCGCGAGCAGGTTGGCCGGGGTCACAATGCCTTCGAAATGGCCATATTCGTCATGCACCAGCCCCATCGGCACCTCGGCCCGGCGCAGCGCGCCCAGCGCGTCCATCGCATCGACCGTATCGGGCAGGATCGGCGCCTCGCGCATCAGCTTGCGCAGGTCTAGCGCCTCGCCGCGGAACAGCGCGGCGGCGATGTCGCGGGCCTGGACCACGCCGATCACCGTATCGACCGAGCCCTCGGCCACCGGCAGACGGGTGTGCGGCGTGAGCAGCAGCGCCTCGCGGATGCCGTCGGCGTCGAGGTTCACATCGACCCAGTCGACATCGGTGCGCGGCGTCATCACTTCGCGCACCGGCCGATCGGCAAGGCGGACGACGCTGGAGATGATCGAGCGCTCATGCTCCTCGATCACGCCCGACTTGCTGGCCTCGGCGACCAGCAGGTGCAGCTCCTCGGCGGTGACCCGGTTCTCCGATTCGCGGTCGAGCCCGATCAGGCGGAAGATCAGCTTGGTCGTCGAATCGAGCAGCCAGACCAGCGGCGCGGTCAGGCGGCTGATCCACAGCAGCGGCACCGACACGAGCACCGCGATCGGCTCGGGCGAGCGCAGCGCGAACTGCTTGGGCACCAGTTCGCCCGCGACCAGCGAGCCGAAGGTGGTGAGGCCGATGACGATCGCGATGCCGAGCGTGTGGGCCAGCTCGTCACTGACCCCCAGCAGCGCGATTCGCTGCGCGGTCGGCTCGCCGAGGCTGGCGCCCGAATAGGCACCGGCAATGATGCCGATCAGCGTGATGCCGATCTGCACGGTGGAGAGGAACTTGCCCGGATCGGCGGCGAGCTGGATCGCGGTACGGGCGCCCGCACCGCTGCGACCAGCCCGGGCCATGGCCTCCAGCCGCGCAGTGCGCGACGAGACGATCGCCAGCTCGGACATCGAAAAAAGGCCGTTGAGAACGATCAGCGCGAAGATGATCGCTACGTCTATCCAGGGGAAAGGCGCTAACATGGTGTGGCGCCTTCATATCCGCACAGGGGGCCATGCGGCAACCGGTGTTGCATCCGCGCAATGAAATGACAGCTTAGCCGCGCCGTTCGCGGAAGAAATCGCGCAGGATCTCGCCTGCTTCGGCCTCGCCGATGCCGGGGTAGAGCTCGGGCCGGTGGTGGCAGGTGGGCTGGCTGAAGAAGCGGGGGCCATGCTCCACCGCGCCGCCCTTGGGATCGCCGGCGCCGTAATAGACCCGCGCGATCCGGGCATGCGCGATCGCGCCGGCGCACATCGCGCAGGGCTCGAGCGTCACCCACAGGTCGCAGTCCTCGAGCCGCTCGCGGCCCAGCCGCTCGGCAGCGGCGCGAATCACCCGCATCTCGGCATGGGCGGTGGGGTCGTGGAGCGTGCGCGGCGCATTGGCCGCGGTGGCGATTACCTTGCCGTCATGCACCAGCACCGCACCCACCGGCACCTCGCCGGCCTCGGCGGCCGCTCGGGCGGCATCGAGCGCCAGGCGCATCGGTTCGGGGAGCGGGAACATGGAAAGGTGCGTAGCCGAGACGGCTGTTCTTCCCAAGTGTTCCCCGGCGAAAGCCGGGGATCAGTTAAGGGGATCAGTTAAGCAGTTGCCGGTTCGGCAGGCTTCGCGGACGAATCGCGCAGCACGCTCCACAGCGCGAACGCGACACCGGGCAGGAACCCGAGCACCGTCAGTCCGCACGTAA
The DNA here is from genome assembly GCF_038440415.1 of Sphingomonas sp. OTU376. Taxonomy (NCBI): domain Bacteria; kingdom Pseudomonadati; phylum Pseudomonadota; class Alphaproteobacteria; order Sphingomonadales; family Sphingomonadaceae; genus Sphingomonas; species Sphingomonas sp. OTU376. Next base: position 2,378 of record NZ_JASATQ010000095.1, read on the forward strand.
TCCAGAAGTCGCGCCCCGCACCCCTTGCCAGGTACGTGCCCAGCGGCGGCAGCAGGATCGCCGCCACGATGGGTCCGGGGCGCACTGCCATCACTTCGCGGCGGGCGTCGGCGTCGGAGTGGCGCCGGCCTGCTTCACTTCGATGGTGGGCAAGGTGACCGTGGTGTTCTTCATCTCTACCGTCGGGACTGCAACGGTCGTGTTGGTGGTTCCGATCCCCACCGATCCCGTTTCGGCCTTGAATTTGGGCAACTGGCCGCCCTTCGCATCGAAGGTGATCGTGGGCATGGTCGCACCCTGCTGCTGCTCGATCCGCAGCATGCCGACCGACATCAGCACCACGACGGCAAGCGCGATCAGTCCGATAAGCACGAGAATTCCACGCATCGCTTCATCTCCCCAATTGAATCGTTTGCGTAATCAACGCCGCATCAACCATGGCGGTTGCATGGGTACAAGGCGTTTCTTCGAGCGAATCGGTTGACGCTCCGTCCCATTACGGTTATTCGCGCCGCCTTTCCGGCCGTGGTTCGCCAGGGCTCAAACCAGGATATCAAGCGATGTCGCGCATTTGCGAGCTGACCGGCAAGGGCCGGCAGGTGGGTAACAACGTTTCCCACGCCAACAACAAGACCAAGCGTACGTTCCTGCCGAACCTGCAGAACGTCACGCTGATCAGCGATTCGCTGGGCCGCAGCGTGCGCCTGCGCGTTTCGACGCACGGCCTGCGTTCGGTCGAGCACAATGGCGGCCTCGATAACTGGCTGCTCAAGACCAGCGACGACGATCTGTCGCTGCGTGCCCGTCGCCTGAAGCGCGAAGTGCGCAAGGCGTCGGCCGAGAAGACCGCGGCCTAACAGCCCGTTCCTTCGACGGCTCAATGCGAGCCCGTTCTCCAGGCGGAGGGCGGGCTTTTCGCATGTGCGGATTCCGCCGGCGTGACGGAATTGGTAGACGTATCGCTACAGCGATCCCGGTAGACCGGGTGCGGGTTCGATCCCCTGCCGCCGGCAACCCTCAGCGCTTCGCGAACTCGATCCGGAACTTGAGCAGCAGCGACCATTCCCAGAATTGCTGGTTGTCGTCCGAGGCGATCCACAGGATCGTGTCGTCGCCTTCGCGGGTCACTGCCAGCGCCTCGTAATTGTCGTGGAGCAGCGGCGCGGCCAGCGTGGCGATCTCGGTGCCGCGCAACACCGCGCCGGGGCGGATCGCGCGGGGATCGATCAGGGTCAGCTTGGCGGTGAACAGCCCGGACACCGAGAAGCGCCGGTTGAGCACGATCAGCCGGCCATCCGGCAACTGCACCGCGTCACTTGGGTCGTACAGCTCATTGGGCGGCATGTAGACGAAGCGGACCGGCTTGGTGCCCGGAATGGTCGGGTCACCGGGAAACAAAAGCCCCTCGCGACCGATCCGGCTGCCCTTGGGCCGCGAAGTCTCGCCGAGCACGACGAAGCTGCCATCATGCAGGCGCACCAGTGATTCGGGCCCGCCATTGTCCGACCAGTCGCGCATCGCGGGCGGGCGGGCACTGCGCTCGGCACGGATAAGGTCCGCGTCATAGCGCCAGATCGCGTTATATTGCTCGAAACCGACCCAGACCTGCCCGGTGGCCGGATCGCTGGTCATCGATTCCGAATCGCGATCCGCCTTGAGCCAGCCGTTTCTCGGGCCATCCGGCAGGTCGCCGAACTGCACGTCGCGCGGCGCCCAGTCCTTGCCCATGCGGAAGCGGATGAAGGTGCCCCCATCGCTGAGCAGGGTGAAGTCATCGCCCTTGACCCGCATCGAGGAGAAGCCACCGAACGCCCGCTCCGGGCTCCTGAGCCTGATGCCGCCAAGATAGGTGAGCGCCCCCACCCGAGTACGCGCGGGATCGTGCAGATCGAGCGGCACCCGCTCCACCGTCATCCGCGGCGTCCTGCCGAACAGGGCGCGGCCCTCGCGCCCCGACGCCGACAGCAGCAGGATGAATGCCAGCGAGAACAGGGCGATTGCGGAGCGGAACAGCATCACGCTCGCTCATAGCGACTGGGCGCCCGAGGACCAGTGCCGGAAAGATGAACGCCAGATGACCAGCGCGTTCAGGAGAAAATAAAGGGAACTGCGCTAGGACAAGGGTGTTGTTACGGCAGAACCGTTTTTTCCCTCGCGTAGCGTATCGAGGGCTGAGGGCCGCCCCAAGGGGCGGCCCTCGTCATATCAGTACATGTGCTGGCCGCCGTTGATCGACAGCGTCGATCCGGTGACGAAGCCGGCCTCGTCCGAGCAGAGGAACGCAACGCCGCGCGCGATCTCGTGCGCCTGGCCGAGACGGCCGACCGGGATCTTGGCGACGATCTTCTCGAGCACTTCGGGCGGCACCGCGGCGACCATGTCGGTGTCGATATAACCCGGCGCGATCGCGTTCACGGTCACGCCGAAACGCGCGCCTTCCTGCGACAGTGCCTTGGTGAAGCCGTGGATGCCCGACTTGGCGGCGGCGTAGTTGACCTGGCCGTACTGGCCGGCCTGGCCGTTGATCGAGCCGATATTGACGATGCGGCCCCACTTCCGGTCGCGCATGCCCGGGAACACCGCATGCGCCATGTTGAAGCAGCCGCCCAGGTTGATGCGGATCACATCCTCCCACATGTCACGGCTCATCTTGAGGATGGTGCCGTCGCGGGTGATGCCGGCATTGTTGACCACCACATCGACCGGGCCGAGTTCGGCCTCGACCTGCTTCACGCCCGCATGGCAGGCGTCATAATCGCCCACATCCCATTTGTACGAAGCGATACCGGTGCGCTCGGTGAAGGCCTTGGCCTTCTCCTCGTTGCCGGCATAGTTGGCGGCGACGATCATCCCGGCGTCCTTGAGGGCAAGGCTGATCGCCTCGCCAATGCCGCGGGTGCCGCCCGTCACGATCGCTACGCGTGCCATGCCTTATCCTCTCCAATTACCGGGGTTTCGCGAAACGCTAGGCAGGCTGGCTCCAGCCCGCAAGCTCCTCGCTCAAAATTGTACGCAACATCGCCATGCCGCCTTCGCTGTCGTTGAGACAGGGGAGATAGGCGAAATGAGTGCCGCCTGCGCCGAGGAACGTCTCGCGCCCGCGGATCGCCAGTTCCTCCAGCGTTTCGAGGCAGTCGGCCGAGAAGCCCGGTGCCAGGATCGCGACCTTCTTCGCGCCCTTGCCCGGCAGCGCCGCCAGCGTCGCATCGGTCGCCGGTTCGAGCCATCTCGCCCGGCCGAAGCGTGACTGGAAGGTGATGACCAGTTCGCGGCCCAGCGCCTGGCGCAGCAGCCGCGCCGTTTTCTGGCAGTGGCAATGATAGGGATCGCCCAGTTCCAGCGTGCGCGCCGGCATGCCGTGGAAACTGGCTAGGATCGCATCGGGCTCGAAATCGAGCTTCGCGAGGCTTTCCTCCACCGACGTCTTCAGCGCGGCGATATAGGCGGGATGGTCATGATAAGGCGGCAGCGTGCGGATCGCCGGCTGCCAGCGCAGCGCGGCCAGCGCTTCGAACGCCTTGTCATTGGCGGTCGCCGTCGTCGCCCCGCAATATTGCGGGTAGAGCGGCGCGATCAGGATGCGCTCGGCACCCTGCGCCTTCAGTGCGGCGATCCGCTCGCCGATCGCGGGCGAGCCATAGCGCATCGCGTAATCGACCAGCACCTGCTCGCCCCACGCGCCCTGGAGCGCCCGGGCCTGGGCCCTGGTGATCGCGGCGAGCGGCGAACCGTCCTCGCGCCAGACCTGCTGATAGGCATGCGCCGACTTCTTCGGGCGGGTGCGCAGGATGATGCCGCGCAGGATCGGCTGCCAGAGCAGCGGCGGAATCTCGACGACGCGCTGATCGGACAGGAACTCGCCGAGATAGCGCCGCACCGACGGCGCGTCCGGCGCGTCCGGCGTGCCGAGGTTGACCAGCAGTACGCCGATCTTCGGCGCGGCAACCGGCGGGTGATCGGCGGGCAGGGTCATTCGGCGTCCGAGAGCAGCGGCAGCACGCGGAAGCGCACCCCGCTTGCCGATTGCAGCGCGTTGGCGATGGCGGGCGCGACCGGCGGTACCGCGAGCTCGCTCACGCCGCCGGGATCGGCGCCGTTGCGCAGGATCTCGACGGTGATGTCCGGCGCGTCCGCCAGCGTCGGAAGGCCAAGCTCGGAGAGCTCGCGTACGTCCGCGACATTCTCGGTGAAGCTGGTCGAACCCGCGAGCGCCGCCGCCATGCCGAACAGCAGCCCGCCCTCGATCTGCTGGGTGACCAGGTCCGGGTTCACCACCCGCCCACAGTCCACAGCCGCTACCAGCCGCTCGACCTTGACCTTGCGTCCCTCGAGCCGCGCCTCGGCCATCACCGCGATATAGGAGCCGCGAAACGCATGGCAGGCGATGCCCTGGCCGCTGCCGGGCTGCCCGCCCTGCCAGCCGCCGAGTTGGGCCGCGGTCTGCAGGCATCGGGCAAGCCGCGTCTCGCCGCCAAGCATCGCCATGCGGAACGAGACCGCGTCCTGCTCGGCGACATGCGCCAGCTCGTCCATGAAGCTCTCGGTGAAGAAGCAGGTATAGCTATGCGCCCCCGAGCGCCAGTATCCGGTCGGCACGCCGATCGCGGCCGGATGATGGTCCACCGCATAATTGGCGATGCCATAGGCGGGCTGCGCACCTGCCACCGCCGAAGGATCGCCCTTGCCCGGCAGCGCTAGCGACGCCTGCACCACCGGATCGCCGCCGAGCAGCCGCGTCGCCAGCTCGCGCCCCGTCTCCGGCGTCGAGATCTTGGCAAGCAGGCCGGTCACCTGTCCCTGCGGATTGAGCTTGCCGGTCATCCGCCCGATCGCCGGCGGACGATAGCGGTCGTGCCGCATGTCCTCGCCGCGCGGCCAGGTGAGCTGCACTGGCCGGCCGACGCTCTGGCTGAGCAGGGCCGCCTGCGCCGCCACTTCATGCTCGAGCTTGGCGCCGAACGAGCCGCCCGCCATCGTTGCGTGCACCGTCACCGCGCCTTCCGAGATGCCGACCGCCCGGGCCGCCGCGGCACGCGCCAGCCCGGGTGCCTGGGTCGGCAGCCAGATCGAGAGCAGCCCGCCATGATAATGCGCGGTGCAGGTCATCGGCTCGAGTGCGGCATGGAGCGCTACATCGACGCGATATTCGGCCGACACCACCTTGGCGCCACGGAAATCGGCGGCGAGGTTCCCTGCCTCATGAACGCGGGCGCCGTCGGCATCGAACGCGGCGTTCAGCGCATCGGCGATCGAATCATTGTTGATCACCTCCTCGGGCGTCTTGAAGCGCGGACGCATCGCGTCGATCGCCTTCTCCGCCGCCCAGCCATTATTGGCGATCGTCGCGACCCAGTCCTTCGTGGTCACGATCGAGAGCATGCCGGGGATCTTGTTCGCCGCCGCCCGATCCAGCTTCACCAGCTCGGTCTCGCCGATCGGCCCCATCCGGATCGACGCGAACACCATGTTCGGCAGACGGACATCGGCGGCATAGACCAGGCTGCCATCAACCTTGGCCGGCGCGTCGAGCCGCGGCAGCGGCTGGCCGAAAAGCCGGTTGGTCTCGCCGGTACGCAGCGGCACGTCGCCGGGCACGCTTTCCGCCGCGGCTTCCACCGCCAATGCGCCGAAGCCGAGCTTCGAATTGCCGTGGATCACCTGGCCGGCGGCGGTGTCGCAGCTCTGCCATTCCGTCCCCCAGCGGCGCGCGGCCGCCTTGCACAGCAGCACCCGCGCAGTGGCGCCGGCATGGCGCAGCTGATCCTCGAAGCTGCGGATCGACGTCGAGCAACCGGTGAGCATCAGCCCCGTACGTGCGGCATGGGTGCGGCGCAGCTGCTCGGGCAGGCCGCCCAGCGCCAGCTCGAACAATTCCTCGGCCGCCAGCGGATTGGCGTAGAGCGGATTGAGCGGCGCCGGTTCGACGCCGACCAGCTTCCAGTCCGCGCCCAGCTCGTCGGCGATGATCTGCGGCATGGCGGTGAACACGCCCTGCCCTTCCTCGCATTGCGGCACCGCGACCGAGACATGCCCGTCGGTACCGATCTTGATCCAGGCGCCAAACAGGCTCTCGCCCGGCGCCGCGGTGAGATTGGGGAGATAGGTCCGCGGCCATACCGCCCAGGCGACCACCAGCCCCACGCCCACGCCGCCGCCGATCAGCAGCGTGCGCCGATCCAGCTTCTGGAGCTTGCCGACATCGACCTTCATCCCGCCCGCTCTATCCTGCGGCCCTTGATGTGTCATCCCCGCCCCAGTTGAAGATGCACTTGGGTTTGCACCGAGCCTGTTCTATCGGGGCGCTACACCCGGAGGGACCGACAGTGCTGCTTTCCACCCTGGCTGCCGCGGCGGCCGACCATATCCACTTCCAGGATCTCGGCCTGAACAAGGTCGCGCTCGATCTCGGCTTCTTCCAGATCAAATGGTATTCGCTGGCCTATATCGCCGGCATCCTGGTCGGCCGGTGGTATCTGCTTCGCATGATCCGCCAACCCGGCGCCCCGATGAGCAAGAAGCACGCCGACGACCTCGTCTTCTACGCGACGCTCGGCATCATCCTGGGTGGACGCCTTGGCTATGTGATCTTCTACGCGCCGGAAATGTTCCTCGAGCCACTGCGCATCCTGCGGCTGTGGGACGGCGGCATGTCCTTCCATGGCGGCGTGATCGGCACCACGCTGGCGATCATCCTGATGTGCCGCCAGCAGGGGCTGAACTGGCTGCGCGTCCATGACTATGTCGCCTGCTGCGCGCCCTTCGGCCTGTTCTTCGGCCGCCTCGCGAACTTCGTGAACGGCGAGCTGTGGGGCAAGCCGGCGGAACTGCCCTGGGCGATCGTCTTCCCCGGCGCCGGCCCGCTCGCCCGCCATCCGAGCCAGCTCTACGAGGCCCTGCTCGAAGGCGCGCTCCTGTTCGCCATCCTCGCCTACGCCTTCTGGCGCACCAAGGCGCGCTACGAGCCCGGCAAGCTCGTCGGCATCTTCCTGCTCGGCTATGGCTGTTTCCGCTTCTTCGTCGAATATTTCCGCGAGCCGGATTCGCAGTTCGCCGGCACGATCTTCGAGCATGTCATCCATATGGGCCAGGTGCTGTGCCTGCCGATGATCGCCGGCGGCATCTATCTGATCGTCACCGCCAAGGGCCGCCGCCAGCGCGTCGAGCCCACCCTCGGCGCGGAGAGCGTAGCCTGAGCGAGAACCCTCTCGACGCCCCGGCAGGGGAACGCGCGGCCAACGCCGCCGAGCCCCTGCTTGCCGAGCGGCTGGCCCGCGCCATCACCATGGCCGGGCCGATCCCGCTCTCGCAGTTCATGGGCGCCGCCAACGCGCATTATTATGGCACCCGCGATCCGCTGGGCGCACGCGGCGACTTCACCACCGCGCCCGAAGTGAGCCAGATGTTCGGCGAGCTGATCGGACTGTGGATCGCCGATATCTGGCAGCGCGCCGAGCAACCGCCGATCCGCTATGTCGAGCTCGGGCCGGGCCGCGGCACGCTGGCGGCCGACGCGCTGCGGGCGATGTCGCGCATCGGCCTCGCCCCACCCGTCGACCTCGTCGAGACCAGCCCGACGCTGCGCGCCGCCCAGGCCGAGCGCGTGCCGGGCGCCGAATTCCATCTCGACCTGGTCGGCCTGCCCGACGATGCCCCGCTGGTCTTCGTCGCCAACGAGTTCTTCGACGCACTGCCGATCCGACAGCTCATCGCCACCCAGGAAGGCTGGCGAGAGCGGCTGATCGCATGCCAGGACACGCTATTCCTGCCGATCGCTGGCGACCGCAGCTTCGACATGATCATCCCGCGCGACTACAAGGATGCCGCGCCCGGCTCGATCATGGAGACCTCGCCGGCAAGCGTCGCGGTGCTGCGCCAGCTCGCCAAGCGGCTGAACGACCAGGGCGGCGCGGCGTTGGTCATCGACTATGGCTATATGGGCCCGGCCCTCGGCGACACGCTGCAGGCGGTTAGGGGGCATGCCTATGCCAACCCGTTCGAAGAGCCCGGCGAGGCGGACCTGACCGCGCATGTCGATTTCGCCACCTTGGGCGAGGCCGCGCGCGCCGAAGGGCTGGTCGTCCACGGACCGGTCACCCAGGGCGAGTTCCTCACCCGCCTCGGCATCACCGAACGCACCGCCAGCCTGTCGCTCGCTTCGCCCGACCGCGCCGGCCAGCTCGCGACCGATCGCGAGCGGCTGACCGATCCCGAGCAGATGGGCGAGCTGTTCAAGGTGATCGCCTTCACCGCACCGGGCTGGCCGGTACCGGCAGGATTCAGCGAATGATCTACCGCGACGCCACCCCCGCCGATCTGCCCGCGATCGACGCGCTGTTCCGGGTCAGCTTCACCGCGACCTTCGGCCATCTCTACACGCCGGAGAATCTCGCGGCTTTCTTCGCCGGCTTCACCCCCGAGGCCTGGGCCGACGAGTTCGCTCAGCCCGACCTGCGCTTCCACCTCGCCGAGGACGAACAGGGACTGGCCGGCTTCGCCAAGACCAGCGCGCTCACCCTGCCTGCAACGGTGACTTCGCGCCCCCACGAACTCCGCCAGCTCTATCTCGACGAGCGCGCCAAGGGCAGCGGCGCCGCGCAGGTCCTGCTCGAATGGGCCGTGGAAGAGGGGCGCGCGCGCGGCGCCGACGAGCTCTGGCTGTCGGTCTATATCGACAACCACCGGGCGAAGCGCTTCTACGAGAAGAACGGGTTCGAGGACCGCGGCCCCTATATCTTCCTGGTCGGCGAGCATGAGGATGAAGACCGGCTGATGCGCCGCGCATTGTGAGTGACGAGATGACGAGTGAAGTCGAAGTTTTCCGCGCCCGCGCGCTGGACGGGATCGCGCATGGCTTTCTCGGCCGCAAAGGCGGCGTCTCCACCGACGCGATGGCCAGCCTCAATGTCGGGCTCGGCTCCACCGACGATCCCGATCTGATCGCCGAGAACCGCCGCCGCGCGACCGAAGCGGTGCTGCCCGGCGGCCGGCTCGTCTCGCTCTATCAGGTCCATTCGGCCGATTGTGTCACCGTTGCCGAGCCCTGGGAAGAGCGGGTGCGCCCGCATGCCGATGCGCTGGTCACCGGTCGCCCGGGCCTCGCGCTCGGCATCCTCACCGCCGATTGCGCGCCGGTGCTGTTCGCCGACAAGCAGGCCGGCGTGATCGGCGCTGCTCATGCCGGATGGAAGGGCGCGGTCGGCGGCGTCACCGATTCGACGATCGCCGCGATGGAAGCCCTCGGCGCCAGCCGCGATCGCATCGTCGCCGCGATCGGCCCGTGCATCGCTCGTGCTTCCTACGAAGTCGATCTCGGCTTCCTCCAGCGCTTCGCCGATGCCGATCCCGACAATGAGCGCTTCTTCACCGAAGGCCGGCGCGAGGATCACTGGCAGTTCGACCTCGAGGCCTATGTCGCCTCCCGCCTCGCCGCCGCGGGCCTGCGCACGATCGAGATGCTGGGGCAGGACACCTATGCCCAGCCGGAGCATTTCTACAGCTTCCGCCGCGCGACGCACCGGCAGGAGCCGGACTACGGCCGGCAGATCAGCCTGATCGGGCTCACCTAAGCCCATATCCACCGTCACCCTGAACTTGTTTCAGGGTCCAAGTCCGGGCTGGGCGACGCGCCCGCCCCGCAAGCGATACCGCCTGCGGCACCTTGGATGCTGAAACGAGTTCAGCATGACGAAATGGACGTGATCGACAGACCGCCGGCTCCGCCGCCACGCCGCGACCTTTGTGGCTTCTAGGACGTTTCAGGCTCCCCAACTCCGCCTGGATCGTTACAGTTGAAACAAAATAACCCGAGTCCCGGAGAGCCTGCATGACTGACGAAACCGAAGCCGATCTGACCGGCGGCACCCCGCGGCGACGCCCCAAGCCCTCGGCTGACAAGATCGGCAGCCGCCAGCTCAAGCCCAGCACGATGATGATGGGCCATGGCTATGATCCGATGCTCTCGGAAGGCTCACTGAAGCCGCCGATCTTCCTCACCTCGACCTTCGTCTTCCCCAATGCCGCGGCAGGCAAGCGCCACTTCGAAGGCGTCACCGGCAAGCGCCCGGGCGGCGCCGACGGGCTGGTCTATTCGCGCTTCAACGGCCCGAACCAGGAGATCCTCGAGGATCGCCTCGGCATCTGGGAAGGCGCCGAGGATGCGCTGGCCTTCTCCTCGGGCATGTCGGCGATCGCCACCCTGTTCCTGTCGATGGTCAAGCCAGGCGACACGATCGTCCATTCGGGCCCGCTCTATGCGGCAACCGAGACGCTGATCGCGCGCATCCTCGGCCGCTTCGGTGTCCACTGGCTCGACTTTCCCGCCGGCGCCACCCGCGAGGAAATCGACGCGGTGCTGAGCAAGGCCGCCTCGGGCAATGTCGCGCTGATCTATCTGGAGAGCCCGGCCAACCCGACCAACGCGCTGGTCGATGTCGAGGCCATGCGTGCCAGCCGCGACGCGATCTTCACCGGCGCCAACAAGCCGCCGATCGCGATCGACAACACCTTCCTTGGGCCGCTCTGGGCCCAGCCGCTCAAGCAGGGTGCCGACATCGTCGTCTACTCGCTGACCAAATATGCGGGCGGCCATTCGGACCTGGTGGCGGGCGGCGTGCTCGGCTCGAAGGAGCACATCAACACGATCCGGCTGATGCGCAACACGATCGGCACGATCTGCGATCCCAACACCGCCTGGATGCTGCTCCGCAGCCTCGAGACGCTGGAACTGCGCATGTCGCGTGCCGGCGAGAATGCGGTGAAGGTCTGCGAGTTCCTGCGCAACCATCCCAAGGTCGAGCATGTCGGCTATCTCGGCTTCCTCGAGGAAGGCTCGCGCCAGGCGGACATCTACAAGCGCCACTGCACCGGCGCCGGCTCCACCTTCTCGCTCTATCTGAAGGGCGGCGAGAAGGAGGCCTTCGCCTTCCTCGACGCGCTCAAGATCGCCAAGCTCGCCGTGTCGCTCGGCGGCACCGAGACACTGGCCAGCCACCCCGCCGGCATGACCCATCTCTCGGTGCCGGACGCGCGCAAGCAGGCGCTGGGCATCACCGACAATCTCGTCCGCATCTCGATCGGCGTCGAGGATGCCGACGACCTGATCGCTGACTTCGAGGAGGCGCTGAAGGCGGTCTGAGTCATCGGTTTGCGAGAACGGATCCCCGGCGAAGGCCGGGGCCCAGGGTTTCCGGCCGATTCACTCGTGACCCTGGGCCCCCGGGGTGGGCCGGGGGGGGCGGCGGGGGGGGGGTTTTTGTTTTGGG